>JBKGYB010000198.1:0-3888 GCA_046546295.1 Opitutales bacterium
CCTCCGAAAGCTAAACGCTTCAGGGCGTCCCGCCCTGACTCCGATGAAGCCGCCGTGCGTGCCTTATGCCCGCAGCTTTTCGTTCATGCCGGCCGGCGCTTTTTTTCCCATGGGCGGCGGTCATCGACCGCCTGGACGGGCAGGGCTTCGATCCGCAGGCCGGTGACGGCAGGGTGGCGGCGCAGGTGCTTGTAGTTGTCGCTGGTGATGGTGAAGGACAGGGATTGCGCGGTATCGGTTTCAACGATTTGGTCTTCGACGAGGAAGCAGATGCCGACCTGGGTGGAGCCGCGCTGGCCGTCGATGGTATGGCGCAGCTGCTCGATGAATTCGGTGGCGTGGTGGTTGGGGGCGAGGATGAAATAAATTTTCTGGATGAGGCGCGGGATGGATTGTTCGAGGTCGTAAATTTCGTGCGCGGCAAGGGCCGGTTCTTCTTCGCGCCAGTTGACGGTGCCGTGAACGATGCAGAGTTTGCCGTCTTCCAGGCGGTCGCCGTTGCTCGAGTAGGGCTCCGGAAACATGACCATTTCGTAGGTGTGCGTGCGGGTGGCCAGGTTGAAGACCGCCATCTGGCGGTTGTCTTTGCGTGTGTATTTGATCTGCAGGTTGCTGATGATTCCGCCCAGCCGGAATGTCGAACGGTCGGAAAAGTTCCGCAGGTCCGCCGGCGCATTGAAGCTGTCGATGGCGGTGTCCAGGCCGTTGTAGGGGTCCATGGGATGCCCGGAAATGTAGAAGCCGAGAAGTTCCTTTTCGTATTGCAGCCGTTCCGTGGCGGGCATTTGCGGGGTGTCGCCGGAGGACGAGCGGTGTCCCGTTCCGGACGCGGGCTCATTGTCCAATTCGTCGAACAGGGTGGTTTGCCCGGCTTCGCGGTCCCGGCGCCGGCTGTCGGCTTCGGCGAGGGCGGTGTCGAGGTTTTGCAGGAGGGCGGCCCGGTCTTCGCCGAGGGAATCAAAGGAGCCGGTTTTGATGAGCGCTTCGAGGACGCGGCGGTTGATATTCTTGTCCGAGTGCCGAAGAATGAAATCGTCAAAGGACGCGTAGGCGCCTTCGGCGGCGCGTTCCCCGATGATGACCCGTGCAGCGCCTTCGCCCACGCCCTTGATGGCGGCCAGTCCGAAGCGGATGGCGCCGTTTCCTTTTTCTTCGGGGACGGGTGTAAAGGTGGCCCCGGATGCATTGACGTCGGGGCTGAGCACGGGGACGTTCATTTCCGAGCACTCTTCGAGGAAGTGGGCGAGCTTGTCGGCGTTGCCCTGTTCGGTGGTCAACAGGGCCGCCATGAATTCGATCGGGTAGTTGGCCTTGAGGTAGGCGGTCCGGTAGCTGAGCATGGCATAGGCCGCCGAGTGCGACTTGTTGAAGCCGTATTCCGCGAACTTTTGAAGGAGCGCGAAAATGGTTTCGGCGGTCGGCCGGTCGATATTATTGGTTTCGGCCGCGCCCCGGACAAAGGCTTCTTTTTGCTGGTCCATGGCCGCCTGGTTCTTTTTGCCCATGGCACGGCGCAGAATGTCGGCGTCGCCGAGCGTGTAGCCTGCCACAATGCGGGCGGCCTCCATCACCTGTTCCTGATAGACGAGCACGCCGTAGGTTTCCTCGACCAGGTCCTTGAGCAGCGGGTGGGGCACTTCCACGGTGGAAGGGTCTTTTTTGCCCCGAATGAATTGCGGGATAAACTGCATCGGCCCGGGCCGGTACAATGCGATCAGGGCGATAATTTCCTCGAAAGAACTGAGGCCGATCTGGCGGCTGAGTTGTTGAATCCCGCCAGACTCCAGCTGGAACACGCCGGTGGTGTGGCCGCTGTTGAGCAGGTCGAAGGTTTTTGCGTCGTCGAGCGGCGCCTGCTCGATATTGAATTCCGGGTGATTGCGTGTGTTGCGAACGTTTTCCTGGGCGTCGGCGATGACGGTGAGGGTCTTCAGCCCGAGGAAGTCCATTTTCAGGAGTCCGAGTTCTTCGCTCGGCCCTTTGGGATACTGGGTGGTGAGATCGCCTTCCTGGAGCGTGACGGGTATCAGGTTGGTGATCGGCTGGTCCGCTATAATGATACCGCAGGCGTGTTTGCCGGTGTTGCGCACCATGCCCTCGATGACCTTGCCCTGCTCAACAATCGTGCGCGCCACTTCATTACGTCCGATTTCCTCGCGGAGTTCCGGCGATTTATGGACGGCATTATCAAGCGTGATGTTGAGTTCGTCCGGCACCATCTTAGCGAGTTTGTTGCTCTCGGAAAAATTGAGGTCGTTGATCCGGGCGAGGTCGCGGATAATCATTTTTGCCCCGAATGTGCCGAAGGTTATGATGTTGGCGACGCGGTCCTTGCCGTATTTTTCGCGCACGTATTCGACAACTTCGTCGCGGCGCCGCATGCAGAAATCGACGTCAAAGTCCGGCGGCGACACGCGTTCGAGATTGAGCATGCGTTCAAAGAGCAGTCCGAAGGCGAGGGGGTCGATGTCGGTGATCTTGAGCACGTACGCCACCAGGCAGCCGGCCCCGGAGCCCCGGCCGGGGCCGACCGGTATGCCTTGTCCGCGCGCCCAATGAATGAAGTCCCAGACAATGAGGAAGTAGTCCACGAATCCGGTGCCCGCGATGATGGCGAGCTCGTAATCCAGCCGGTCGCAATGCTTGCGATCTTTGGGGTCGGCGGCGTCTCCCGCCGCGCGGGTGGCGTCGTAGTCCGTGCCGTAGCGCTCGCGCAGGCCTTCTTTGCAGAGCTCGAAAAGTTGTAGTCCGTTGGTTTTGAGCTGTTCGCGTTCCGTTTTTTCCAGAGTGATCGACGATTTGCCTTCCCGTTCAAGCACGGCATTTTTCAGCTCCACATAGATGTCGAGTATCCGGTCGAAATTTTCTTCGTCACCCCCCGCTTCAAGTTCAGCCGGAGCTTCATATACCGGGTAGTGATTTTCGCCGAAAGGAAGTTCGACCTCGCACATTTCGGCAACCGCCGAAGTATTGCCGATCGCATCCGGGCGTTCCTTAAAGGCGAGTGCCATTTCCTGTTCGGACTTCAGGTAGAACTGGCGCGCGTCATAGCGCATCCGTTTCTCATCGCCGATCTTTGCGCCTGTCTGGATGCAGAGGAGCGCGTCGTGCGGCTGCCAGTCCGCGTTGTTGACATAGTGCACGTCGTTGGTGGCAACCACCTTGAGGTCGAATTCGCGGGCGATTTTCAACAACTCCGGAATGATTCGGCGTTGCTCTTCGAGTCCGTGGTCCATCAATTCAATGATGAAGAACTCCTTGCCGAAGATGGATACAAAGCGCCCCGCCGCTTCGCGGGCTTTTTCAACTTCGCCCTCAAGAAGGAATTGAGGAATGACGGCCGCGAGGCAGCCGGAAAATCCGATCAGCCCCTCGCTGTGTTCCGCCAGTGTTTTCAAGTCCGTGCGCGGATTCCGGTAAAAGCCCTCCGTATGGGCTTTTGAGACGATTTTGCAGAGGTTCTGGTAGCCTGTGAAATTACGCGCGAGCAGGCCCATGTGCCGGCTTTTCTGCTTGGCCCGGGCCTCGTTTTCGCCGGCCAGTTCTTCTTCGTAGACCAGGTAAATTTCGCAGCCGATGAGCGGCTTGATGCCGTGGTTTTCCGCCTGTTTGAAAAAGTTTGTAACCCCGTAAAGCACGCCGTGGTCCGTAATCGAGAGCGCCTTCATGCCGAGTTCCGCCGCGCGTTCGCACAGGCGGTCCGTACGGCTACAGCCGTCCAGGAGGCTGTAATCGGTGTGAACGTGGAGATGGACAAAATCGTTGTCTTTGGAGGGCATGCGGGAAGAATATTTGACGATACGGAGGTGGATGCAAGCGGAAGGTATTCACATTGTTTTCGGGGTTCGGCTCTTCGGCTCACGAGAACGGGCGAGGAGAGCGATTGAC
>JBKGYB010000199.1:0-3881 GCA_046546295.1 Opitutales bacterium
TCTTCAACAAACGTCCCCGTAAGGTTTTTATGGAGGCTAAAACGGACGTTTGCTGCACGCTACTTTAATTTCCAAAAATTCAAATGTTACAAGCTGGCGGATCAGGATTTCCGAGGCTTACAAGCGGCCTTCCTCTACCTTGGCGAGCGCGGCCTCAACCTGGCGGGTGATGGCGGCCCAATCTTTTTGAGCGATCTGGTCTTTGGTGGCGAGCCATGAGCCTCCCACAGCGAATACTTCTTTCATAGCAAGGTATTCGTTCATATTGTCGAGGGATACGCCGCCGGTTGGACAGAATTGGACGCCGAGGTTCAGGTAGGGGGCGGCCATGGCTTTGAGGAGCTTGGCTCCCCCGGCGGCGCCCGCCGGGAAGAATTTCAGCAATTCGCAGCCGCTCTTCAGGGCGACCTGGATATCGGAGGGCGTCATTATACCGGGAATGAAGGGGATGTCGCGCTTTTTGAACGTGGCAATGGTTTCCGGATCGGCGCCGGGGGCCAGACCAAAGCGGCTTCCGGCGTCGATCGCATGTTGCGCCTGTTCGGGGGTTACGACAGTGCCCGCTCCGACAAGCATCTCGGGAAAGGCGCGTGCTATTCGGCTGATAGCCTCGGCCGCGGCATCGGTTCGAAACGTGACCTCGATTATTTTGAGACCACCGGCGATGAGCGCCTCGGCCAGCGGTTCGGCGTCGTCCGCGTCATCAATAACAATGACCGGTATAATAGGGAATGATTTCAGATCAGGCATAACGTTATGGAGCAAGAAGCGGATTAAGAACGGCTCATCGGTCGACGCGCGCGCCGCCGCCGCCCTTGAGTTTTTCCACCTCTTTGAGGGTGGCCATTGTGGTATCGCCCGGCGTGGTCATGGCGAGGGCGCCGTGGACACATCCGTAGTCGACCGCTTCCTGTGGATCGTTTGTGGCGAGAAAACCGTAGATGAGCCCGGATGCAAAGCTGTCGCCACCTCCCACCCGGTCGAGTATTTCAAGGTTCGGGAACTGCATGGACTCGTAGAATTTGCCATCGTGCCAGGCGATCGCGCTCCAGTCGTTTATGGTCGCGGTTTTCACCGCGCGCAGGGTGGTTGCGGTGGCCTGAAAGTTCGGAAACTCGGCAGTCGCTTTCCGGATCATCTGTTTGAAGGCTTCAACCGGTATAGTGGAAATGTTTTCATCCACGCCCTCCACTTCAAAGCCCAGGCACGCGGTGAAGTCTTCCTCGTTGCCGATCATGACATCGACATATTTTGCGATCTCCCGATTGACTTGGCGGCATTTTTCAAGTCCGCCGAAGTCCTTCCAGAGCGACGGCCGGTAGTTGAGGTCGTAACTGACGATGGAGCCGTGCTTTTTCGCGACTTGGACGGCCTCAAGCACCACATCCGGGGTGGTTGCGCTGAGGGCCGCAAAGATACCGCCGGTATGGAACCAGCGGGCGCCGCATTTTCCGAAAATGTATTCCCAGTCGATATCGCCCGGCTTTAATTGGCTTGCGGCTGTATTGCCGCGGTCCGGGCAGCCTACTGCTCCGCGGATGCCAAAGCCGCGTTCGGTGAAATTCAACCCGTTGCGCACACTGCGTCCGATCCCGTCGTAGTCCGTCCACTGAATGAAATCGGTATCGACACCGCCTTGAAAGATGAAGTCCTCGATAAGACGGCCGACCGGATTGTCGGCAAAGGCCGTCACGACTGCGGTTTTGAGGCCGAAGCAGCGCCGCAGGCCACGGGCGACGTTGTATTCGCCGCCGCCTTCCCAGCCGGTGAATTGGCGGGCGGTATGGATCCGTCCTTCGCCCGGGTCGAGGCGCAGCATAACTTCGCCAAGCGAGATGCAGTCGTATTTGCAGGAATGTTCGGGTTTTATATCGATTGCCATAAGGAGTGGGTCGTTGTTTCGAGTTGCTGTATGTATGGTCGCTTGTGGTAGAGGCCGAGTTCTTGACCTTTTCCATGAAAAGCCGTCATTTTGAGTGTTTGGGCCGGGCGTTTCAATTGCAAAGAGCGGCGCCCGGCTGAAAAATCAAGTCGGTCTTGACGTTTATTAAAAAAACGTTTGGATGCATTGCGTTTTGAACAATGAAATGAAAGGTTCCGGAATTGAGGAAATGCAGGGGCTGTACGGGCCTTTCACGATATCCGAACGGGTGTTGCAAAAAATATGGCTGCGGCAGGACTTCGAGGCCCGCGGGCTGCGCGCGGCATCCGGCAGGAAACTTGAAATTCTCGATCCCGGCCGGTGGAACCTGCAGGAAGGGCCGGATTTCAAGGAGGCTTCCTTTCGACTCGACGGTGAACTGGTTTGCGGGGATGTGGAAGTCCATTTCGAGGTCGGGGATTGGCGCAACCACGGGCATGACCGGAATAGCGGTTTTGCAAAAGTGGTCCTGCATGTCGTCCTGCACGCGCCTCGGGAAAAACAACTGCCCTCGGTGGAAAATACGGATGGGCGGACGCCGGAATTACTGGTGCTTCTTCCGTTGTTGGACCGGGACTTGGAGAGTTATGCGGCGGATGAAGCGTTGCGGGAGCTGGAGCGCGCCGACGAGCCGGAGTGGGTGGCCGAATTTCTCGGGCAGTCCCTCGGGTCGCGCCTGAAGACCCTTTACCAGCTCGGAATGACGCGGTGGGAGCAAAAAGCGGGTTTTGCGGCAAAACGGCTGGAGCGCATGGGTTGGAATGAAGCCTGCCACCAGAGCTGTCTGGAAGCACTCGGTTACGCAAGAAACCGTGCGTCCATGTCGCGTCTTGCGGTGCGCTATCCGCTCGAACGTTTCCGTCGCGGAGACCTGGACCCCGACTCGTTGTACCAGGAGGAAGCGGCGTATTGGAAATTGAGCGGGGTGCGCCCGGCGAATCACCCGCGCACCCGCTTGAGGCAGTACTGCAAACTGGTCGCCGGCAATCCGGATTGGCCGGAAAAACTGGCCGCCCGGCTTTGCAGCCCAAGCCTGGTGGGTAACAAGGCGAGCGGCTCGGAGAAAACGTCCGCATTCAGGCGGGCGGCGGGCCTGCCAAAGCTGTGCAAGATCCTGCGGGAAAGCGTGCTGGCGGGACAGTTCGGTGAGCGGCGCTGCAATACTTTGATCTGCGACGGGGCGCTGCCTCTGGCATCCGCCGCGGGGTTATTGAAGCAAGCCCCCGCGTATTGGTGGCATTGGCCGCCCGGGGACAGTCCGGAGGCGTTGAATCGCTTCCTCAGGAATGCCGGGATCACCTGCCGGGAGCGCCCTCAGGCAAACGGTTGGCGCCAAGGGGCTCTGGCTTTGACATTTTGCGCACCGCGCAAAATGTAGCGTGCAGCAAACTGCCTGTCTGCTGAGCGGTGATTTTTATTTAATTAAAAATCCAGCTAAGCTGGAGACCGCTTATGTGCGCTAATTGACGCTTATGAATGGTTTGCATGGGGTATAATTGTTTTAACGAGCTCCGGTATTTTATTTCGGGATATACTCTTTCAGGATAAAACGCTTCCACTCCAACTTTTCCAGTGGTCCGAAATTCACCAGATATCCTACAGCCTTTCGGGTAATACGCATGTAATTGAGAAGTTGTCGCTCATGCTCGGCATTGAGTGCCTTCACGGATTTCAATTCGGTGATAATTTCTCCGAACACAAGCAGGTCAGGATAGTATTTCTTTTCCAATAAGTGACCTTTGTAATACAGTTGAAGTTCCCCTTTCGGAATGAAATCGATTGAACGAAATCCCAGCTCGAGCTCGAAACTTTCTTGATAGATTTCCTCGCTCATTCCCCCACCAAGTTCTTTATGCACCTCAAATGCGGCGCCGATCAAGGCGTAGCCTTCGTCTCCCAAATATTCTTTATTATGATCCATAGTGTCTCCAATCTGAACCTGAATCACTCGGTGGCGAAA
>JBKGYB010000200.1:0-3844 GCA_046546295.1 Opitutales bacterium
CCGACTTCACGAAATAAGCGAGAACATTCTGGCCCGGGCGACGCCCGTCGCTCATCCGCTTGTGCCCGGGCGGGTAGGTTTCCTTGATCCCCCACCACTCAAAGACGGACGCGCCAAGAAACAGCAGGGCGCAGAGCAAAAACATGAGCGCCGCCCCCGACATGGAGCCGAGAAACTGAAAGGGCCCCATGAAATAAACATCGTGGAAACGCCCCAGCAGCAGGGTGAAGAAGATCAAATTGCCCACGTTCATGAAGGCCTTCATGAACCCGGCGCTGATCCCGCGTTGACTGGCTGGCACGATTTCGTAAATGAGCGCTTGCGCGGGCGAACCCAGGTCTCTCAAAATTCCGAAAAGCCAATACAAGGCGATCAGCACCCAGAGGTTCGGGGCGAAGGGCATGGCCGCCAGTATGAAAACCGCCAGAAAGTCCGACAGGGCCACGAAAATCTTGCGCCGCCCGAAGCGCGTCCAAATCCGGTCGCTGACCCAGGCGATGAGCGGTCCGCCGAGGACGGTCACATAGACCTCGATGCTCATCAACCCCATGATCGCCGCCGGATTGTCCAGGTATTTCTTGATCAGCAGCAGGAAGGGCGCGTCGAGCACGAACTGCCCGTAGATCGACAGGACGATGACCAACTGCGCGTAGAAGGTCCACGTCAGGGGCGCCTTGGTTTTACGGGTGATCAGCATGGTGCGGCGCCTATGAGCGGTCGATGGGACGGGTTTGACATTTGTTGCGGAGCCTCAAAATTATCGGGAAGGGATGCGATCCTGTGGCCGCGATCAAGGATTCGATACAATGGGAGAAGATGAAAAAACGGGATCGGATGCAAAGAATTCCGTCTGCGTCAACAGGAATCCGCAAACATCCGTATCCTACATTTGTAGGATAGCCTTGGAGACTTTTCTAGCTTCGAGAACTTCATTATCGCCGAGACGCAAAAACACTACCTCCACCATCGCTAGGATTCGCCCTTGTTCTTCCGGAGGGATCAAAACGGGCACGAAATCGATCTTCTCATCGATGATGCGGGCCGCCCATACCCGTGCGAAATCAAATCGGGCATGACGATCCGGAAGTCGAAGTTCGAGACCCTTGGCTGGTGGGATCGACTCACTGGTTCGGCGCCGGAGACCTCCACTCTCATCTACGAGGGCGATTCCTCCAGCGAACGCAACGGCATCCGCGTGCGCCCTTGGTTTTCCATTTAACCTAAAAAGATTAGTACAATCAGTGGTTCAACCGCGGAATGTAGGTTGAAGGAAATCACCGGGCCTCAACTTCCACGGCCCCGAATGCCACTGGGACATCGCCCCAACCGCCGGGCGGATGTGATTCGCCGCCCTGACGGACACTCTCGCAGCGCGTGAAGCCATTTACAGAAAAATCCTAACGACAAATGCCCGACTTCCCAACCCCAGCATCCGCGGTTTCCACCCCGACCCCAGCATCCGCCGGGTCGGCGAGGACTACTACCTGGCCACCAGCAGCTTCGAGCCTCAGGTGAGCATCGACTGCGGCTACCTGACGACAGCCGAGTGGAGCCAGCCTGGCAAAACCGCCTTCAACGATTAAAACCCAAATAGATCCAATGGGCAGCTGCCTTCGACCGTGCTCAGGCCAGGAAAGCAGCCCGTCCTTGATAGCGTCATTCCACCATGAGCCCGTTGCACCCTACAGGGCAATCATTGTAGTCGTTTTGCTTTTCACGCTGCAAGATAGCTGAAATGGAACCAACTTAATTGTAAGTTGTTGGAAAAAAGCTTCTTGAAAATTTTATTTCAACTTTCCACACGGTGACGGATCAAGATTTCCGGGTCTTGAATTTTAATCCTACCCCGCACATTGACCCGTTTCAGGACGATGCAGCCCAAACTCAGCTGGAAAAGCCAAAAAACACTTGAAATGTTTCATGTGATAGGCAATAGTATTGCAAATGAAGCACACAATGCCCGAGCAGCCGCAGCTTTTAGTCGAAGAAGCCACCGCCGCCTACCAAGAGGCGCCCACCGAGTGTGTGGCGCGCATTCTTGCGGGCTTGCCCGTGGATGAGTTCGACGCTCTCCGCGAGATTATGGACCTCACGGTGGAGGAAATGGCCCGCAAAATAGGGATCTCCTCAGCCACACTGGGACGACGGCGGGCGAAGAAGCGGCCCCTTGATCGCGACCACAGCGACCGGCTGATGCGCTATGCCCGTCTCTACTGGTTGAGTGTCGATTTGTTCGACGGCGATGCAGCGACCGCCCGCGCTTGGCTGAAGCGACCGGCCCGGGCTCTTGGCGGGCACACTCCCCTCGAGTTCGCCGAAACCGAGATGGGCGCCCGCGAGGTCGAGGATCTAATCGGCCGTATCGAGCATGGCGTCTATACCTGAGGATCTGCGACTCTGGCGGCTGGTGAAAACCCGGCACGCCGGGACGGCTTTCGACGGTGAGGGAGCCTATCGCTTCGGCGGGCGTTGGAACAGTCATGGTCAACGGTTGGTTTATGCCAGCGGCAGCCTCTCGCTGGCGTTGCTCGAAATCCTCGTTCACCTCGACCCGGCGCCAGGTTTGCCCGCGCTGAGCGTTTTTCCGATCAGCCTGCCCAAGGCGCTGCTGCAGACCGAGAGTTTTTCCAGCCTTGATACTATTTCCGGCGGTCTGCCGTGGCCGCTGGGAAAAACCCGCGCATGGGGGGACGCCTGGCATCGCGCCGGGACAAGCCCCGCTCTAGCCGTCCCAAGTTCCATAGTTCCCCATGAAACCAACTATATTCTCAACCCGCGGCATCACGATTTCAACCGGATCACAATCGGTCAGCCTCAACCCTTCACACTGGATGCGCGGCTTGGATAAGATGCAGCCCGAACATCCGGTGGCCATCAACCCGGAGGCGCTCCTCGAAGACGCCAAGCGCCTCTGGAGCGAAGGCGAATACGACGCCATCCTCAAACGCACCGAAAACGACCGCAGCGCCCTTGCGAAAGTCATCCACTGCCTCGGCGCCTATCATTATTTCAAATCGCGCGCCAACACGCACGATATGGCCCTGGAACGGGACTTCAACAACTCCGCCACCGCAGATTCGGTGATATAGCTCTTGCCAAGAAGATGCGATGGCATTGATCATAGGGATAATGAAACGATTTCTCCCACATGCCTTCTTAGCTACCATCCTTTGCATCCAAGCCCCCTTGTCGGCGGAAACGCAAGTGAGCCTGGGCGGGGAGCCCGCGCACGCAATTTCACCGCTGCTGTTCGGCCAGTTTCTCGAACGGCTGAACCCAAAAGATTCCGAGCACGGGCCGGAAGCCGCATTGATTCCCGGCGCCTCCCGGCTGCAACCGGGCGTGCTTGAGGCGATGGAAGCGCTCAACGCCAGCGTCATCCGCTTCCCCGGCGGGGGTGCTGTGGCGGGGCTCACCGACTGGACGAAGATGATCGACAACTCCCCCTTCCGCGACGATCCGGATCGCCCCGAAGGCTACCGATTCGGGCTGCACGAATTTTTCGACCTGTGCGGGGATCTGGAGGCCGAGCCCCTGCTCGCCGTCAGCTTCCGCCCGGCCGTGTGGGGCACAAAACCCGACGAGCCGCCGCTTGCGCCGGAGGACTTTGCGGCGGCTCTGGTCGCCTACTGCAATCTGCCGGTTGGCGCGCCCCTGCCCGAGGGCATGCACGACTGGCCCGCCCTGCGCGCGGCCAACGGCCACCCGGAGCCCTTCGACGTGCGCCGCTTCCAGATCGGCAACGAATGGGTGGCCTGGCTCCACGCCACCAACAAAGTGCGCGAGAAAATCGGGCTCGAAACGCTTCCCGACGACGAGGCCCTCGCCGATCATGTGATCGAAC
>JBKGYB010000201.1:0-3822 GCA_046546295.1 Opitutales bacterium
GCACCCAAACTCTTTCCTCGTCATCCGCTTTCGCCGCCCGCTATCGTCAATAACACCGTGGCAAATCCTGCCGTTCATTACGACGAACGTAAAAAAAGCCCGCCACCTTGCGGCGACGGGCTCACCATTAACCTACTAACCCCTAACTAATCACTACAAACTAACACCAAAAATAGAGTTGTCCCTTCAGACTCTGGAAATCAGGATATGTTCCGAGAATTTGTACGCGGAAAGAAAAAAATTTTTCCGCAAGTACATGTTTTTATGGGAGCGGATTGATCCGCAGGCATTCGAGTGGTTGACGAAATCGGGTGTTGGACCTTTATTTAACGAGTGAACGACGCGAACAGAGATTTCAACGAAGTTATCCGAACGATCCGGAGAGACGACCCGCGGTATGCGCGTGGGGCGTATTATTTTCTTCGCCAAGCGCTGGACTTCAGTCTGAATGACTTTCACAAGAAGGGTAAACTGGATCAAACGAACCACTTGAGCGGCCAGCAGCTTCTTGAAGGAATTCGCCGCTTTGCGCTGAAACAGTACGGGCCGTTGGCGCGTTGTGTGTTGGAGCATTGGGGGATTCGGAATTGCCGCGATTTCGGGAACATCGTGTTTAATCTTGTAGAATCCCGGGTGCTGGGCAAAACCGAGCAGGACAAGCCCGAAGACTTCGACGATGGCTACGACTTCGAAACGGCATTTGAAGTTCCGTTCCGGCCCTCGCTAAAGCCGACCATCAAGCGTCCGCCCATGCGCTAAGTATCCGCGGGGATTGGGCGGAGAACCGTTGAATAAGGAAACAGGAGTGGTGAAATGCAGTTGCGGGCCGACCGGACGGAAAATCAGGCGAGCACGGGACCCTCACGAAACAGATAAAGAGAATATTATATGCAGAAAATACCTGAACGAAATGAAAGGCGGGGCGCCGAGGATCTCATCGAACGAATTTTTCAAGCGCCGGTTCGACGGCGTGTTCTCTCAAATGGATTAACGCTCCTGCATCGGCCCGATTTTTCCAGTCCGGTGATTTCCGTCCAGGTATGGATAAAGACCGGAAGCATCCATGAAGGTCCCCGTCTCGGTTGCGGGCTTTCCCATTTCCTCGAGCACATGCTCTTCAAAGGGACGGAACGCCGTGGCGGCAAGGCGATCGGACGGGAAGTGCACGGCTTCGGCGGCGTCATAAACGCCTACACAAGTTTTGACCGGACGGTTTACCATATTGATGCCCCGTCGGATGCGTTTGCCGCATCGGTTGACCTGCTTTCGGATATGGCGTTTCATGCCCGCCTTCCGGAGGAAGAGGTGCGGCGCGAGCGTGATGTGATTCTGCGCGAAATTGACATGGGGCAGGACGATCCCGACCGCCGAATCGGGCAGGCCTTGTTCCGTACGGCGTTTCAACGCCACCCCTTTCGCGAGCCTGTAATCGGGCACAGGGAACTGTTCGAATCCGTGAGCGCGGAAGAATTGCAGGAGTATTACAAAGCCCGGTATGTGCCCAACAACATGGTGGTTTCAGTGGCTGGTAATATTAAGATGGAGGACTGCGAGGAAGTGGTGTCCGCAAACTTCGGCGCTGTTCCAAGAGGACGCCTGGCGCCGGTCCCGATCGAGGAGGAGCCCGTGCAGTTAAGCGCACGGCGAGAGGATGAAACGGGGGATTTTAATCTTTTTCGTGGGAGCATGGGCTTTAAAGTGCCTCATTTGAGTCATTCGGACGGTCCGGCATTGGATGCGTTGGCTCATGCCTTGGGCGGCGGAGAAAGCGCGGTGCTCTGGCAGGAGCTGCGCAACCGCCTGCAACTGGTCCATCACATCGATTGTCGCAATTGGAACCCCGGATCGAGCGGCTTGTTCTGGATATCGTATATCTGCGATCCGGAAAATGCGGACGAGGTGGAAGAAACGATTGAGCGAACGCTTTTGGCCGCGGGAGAAGAGGGGTTCAGCGAGCCGGTGGTTGAGAAAGCGCGTCGTCATGCGCTCAGTTCCGAAGTGGACGGGCGCCGGACGATGAGCGGGCAGGCGGCCCGGCAGGGAATGGCGGAAGTTGTGATCGGGGATTTGCAGTATGCGCGGGATTATTTGCGGTCCTTGCAAAATCTCGCAGGCGAAGACCTGCGATCGGCGGCTCGAAAGTATCTGCGTCCGGAACGTCGATCCACGGTTACCCTGGGACCCGCCGGAAAGGGGGGCGAAAAAGGGGGCGTTATTGAGGCGGCGGCTTCCGGGCTGCCGCCGTTTGAGACGGTGCGCTTGGAAAATGGGGTCCGCATCCTGTTGCAGCCCGATCCACGTCTGCCAAAAGTCCAATATCGCTGTGTGATGCAGGCGGGTCCCTTGTTCGAAGATCCCGCGGAACGCGGCATCTCGGCCCTGACCGGGGAGTTATTGGTGAAGGATACGGCGTCTCGAACAGGCGCTGAAATATCGACCCTTATCGAAAATTTGGGCGGTGATTTTTATGCGGGCGCCGGCAATAATACGGTTTACCTTGGCTTGGACGTTTTTCCACACGACAATGAAGTGGCGATTGATTTACTCAAGGATGCGTTGACGTGCCCGGTGTTTGACGCGAGTACGCTCCAAACGGAGCGCGACTCGCAAATCGCGGAAATTGATGAAGAGAATGACGATGTGCAGGGGTATGGCTTTCGCCGATTGCGCGAGCGTTTTTTCGGGGAGCATCCCTTTCGGCATGGCCCCGCGGGCGACAGGGAAACGGTTCGGAAACTGGACCGCGATTCGGTCGTGCGGCACTTTGAACGCATTGTCAAAGGCTCCAACGTGGTGCTTGCTGTGAGCGGAGACTTTGACCGGGATGCTTTGCTGGAGCAATTGGAGCCCGCCATGAACCGGGTCGCCGCGGGCAAGGTTTTGAGTAATACGGGCGAAGAAGTGACATTCGAGCGGCCCGGCGGGGCAGAGGAAGCCGTGGAATTCATGGATCGCGAGCAAGCGGTTGTTCTGCTGGGATTTCCCGACGCCGGACTTCGGGGCCAGGATTATGTCGCCGGAGAAGTTTTGAACGAACTCTTCAGCGGAATGTCGAGCCGTCTGTTTGAACGGGTGCGGGAAGAACGCGGAATGGCCTACTTCGTGGGTTCAACCCGTGTTGTCGGACTGAATGCCGGCATGTTTGTGCTTTATGCTGGCACCCGCCCGGATTTGAAGGACGAAGTGCTCCGTGAAATGGATGAAGAGATCGCCCGCGTGGCGGCCGGGGAAGTCGGAGAGGAGGAGCTGGAACGCTGCCGCACCCGCTTAAAAGCCGCGCGTTCCATGGGGCGCCAGACAAGCGGCGCACGGGCTATGTACGCTGCGCTCCAAACGAGCTACGGCCTTCCGATCGAAGATGAAGCCACGTACGCGAAAAAAGTCGACGCCATTGATGTGGCGGCTCTTGCCGCATTTACGCGTCGTTTCCTGAATGCGGATCACAGTGTCCGCCTCGTTGTTGGGCCGGAAGAAGAACTTTCCATCGCGCCCGGCAACAAGGGCCCGGAACACGCGCTGAATCACTGAAGCGCCGCAGGCGCTACATCCCCGTCTTGTTTCGCATCAAAAGCGATGCCCCAAAAAAAACTGGCGGGTGGAATTCCTGGCGTAGGCGCCTGCGGTTCTTTAAGTCGATTGATGGCTGGATTTACTCGGCTGATTGTCCGGCGGGCCGGAACCGCTTATCCTGCATTCCGCAGTTGAACCACTGATTAACACTGATGAACACTGATCATTAACGACTTATGGATATTGGGTCTTTCGCCGAACGGGCGAAGCGGTAAAAATCGCTAACCCCTTGGTAATCAGTGTGCATCAGTG
>JBKGYB010000202.1:0-3822 GCA_046546295.1 Opitutales bacterium
GCCGATTACGCTGACTTGACGGTTTGCTTGTGAGATTCCGCCTCCTTGCCCGCAGCGGGCAAGCTACATTTTGCACACACATTTTGTGCGGGGCACAAAATGTGTGTGCAAAATGTTTTCGTTCACTCCTTGTCCAGCAAATTTTCCGTCTCTTCCTGAAGACGCTTGCTGTCTTCAAACTCGCTCAGAAATCGGGTCAATGTACGGATAAAGACATGCATCTGCTCTTCCTCCAGCACTGATTCGTACAGGACCGCAAGGGAACGGGCGACATTGTGGTAAAGCGGATTCACCCGCTCCAATCGTAGATGAATAATTTGAATCCGTGCTTCCAGCGCATTCCGGAGGCCCTCGTTTTCGCGATGCTCCCACAGGTCGCGCAGGTTTTCCACTTCCACATCCTGATCCTGCCCGACAAAATCCTCAAATTCCATCATCCGGGAAATCCAATTCAACGAGTCCTCCATCGTCTCGTAATATTCCATGGGCTTGCTCAATTTCTTCTCGGCTTGATTAAGCCACCAGTCTTCCAGCGCATCCTCGCCATTCTCGCCATTCTCGCCATTCTCGCCATTCTCTTGCTCTGAACTCCCGCTTCCAGTCAGACGAGGGTAGTCGGCCAAAATTTCCATAACATCTTCGCCTGCGATCGATGCGGCAATCACACGTTGTATATTCCTGCGCTGCATGCGGCTTTCCCTGAGCAGCACAAACAACAAATGCCCCGTCCGATCGACCACCACCCCGTCCCGTCCGTTGTCCGCGTCAGTGACGACCTCGGTACGCTCCAGAACATCCCGCAGCGCGGGCAAGCCGGCCTCGCGCTGCCAGTCCTGATAAGTCACGACTTCCGCCGGACGCAATCGCAGGTAACTTCGCCCGCCCAGGGCGGCAATCACCCATGCCGGCGCCTCCTCGTCCGCCCCGGAACCATGATGATACAAGGCATACGCCCGCACGAGCGCTTCGGTCAAAGCGTAGCAAACGGTCTCCAACTCAAGGTTTCGGGACCATCTAATGTCCAGCCGCAGGAGCCCAAGTGGTTCCGAGCGCACTTGATAGGGCCCTTCAAATGCCTCCGTATCAGAAGGGCGCAAGGTAACGAGTATGGATTTCGGGAAACTTTCCGGAAGAGCGGGCAAATACCGCTCAGCTGACCGGACCACATGATCGGCCAGATTTTCCACTCGGTAAACCGAATCCGCATCCCGCCCGGCCACTTCAAAGAACCGGGTCCTGGCGGTTGTGATCCCGGTCTCCCCCCTCTCATCCGACTCTTTGGCGCCGACGGGCACGGCGGCAACGACTCCACCCAATAGGCAAAATGCCAAGAGCAGGCTGTCGGCGCGGCAAAGCATCAATCGAGTTCGAGAACCAGTCGACCGTCGGTAACATGGACCTCCTTCACCGCCCCAAAAGCCTCTTTCACCTCAGCGGCTTCCTCCAGATCATTGAAACCCTCGAGCAAACGCCGGAAAGCAAAATTCGCCAACCCGTCCGGTACCGGGACCCGCGCTGCATTCATATACAGGCCTTCCAGCGAAAATGTGTCGGAGCCATCTTCAGCAAAGCGCCCCCTTGCAAAAATCGCGCACTTCCCCGTCATCCCGAAAGCACTGCTCTTAAGCGGCATTTTTATATGCACCCGGTCTTCTTGATCGAAAAACAGCTTTGGAACGCCCGGTATAAGCAGAATTTCCATGCCTTCGGACTCAGCCGATGCATTCGGACGCCGCACCACCGAGGCAAGCCATGCGTTCAATTCCTTGTCCGTAAATTCCACCCGGCCGCTATCCCCATTCAACCAGCGCTCCCGATCCTTTTCCCAGCCCCTGTCTTGGGCTACAGACCCTTCCAGAAACGCCGTGTTTTTGGGGAGCCCGTGTTTTTCAGACTGTTTTTCCAAAAATTCCCGGTAAGAAGCTTCCTCGGCAAAAACTTTGCCCGGGAACGCAGTCAGTACAAGAAATCCCAAAAACGCCCCGATCAAAGCCATGGTCAAGGCGCTGAACCAAAGCAGCATCCACTTCGGCCCGCTATTCTGTTTTTTTTTCTTTGCAGCATTCATGAATTTTCCTCCCCCCCGTTTACAAAATGGGCATTCCCCGGTACTCAAGGCTTCTATACCGTACCATAAAATAAGTGACCAATAGGAGAAAAGCCGCAAAAAACGCCAGGCCGTAAAGCGGTTGCAGCAATGCGAAAATCGCCACAAAAACCAGGGCACAAACAATGGACCGGGGCAACTCCGCCCCCGTCATGCGGAAGATCAGCTCAATGTTGAGCAACTCCCTGAAATCAGCCCGCATGCAGAAGCGGTAGAGCGCCGAACTGAAAAGGACCGGAGATACGAAAAAAACGCCCCAGAAAACAAGATAGCCCAACACGCCCAACCGGAATTCCTCAAGAAAACGGGAAACCCCGAAAGCAAGGAGAAGCGGAAGCACCCAATACGCCAGCCAGACCACCGTAAACCGGAGCCCGTCAAGAAAGAGCCCCTGCCAATCCTCCCACTCCGGTAAAATGAGATCCCCCGATCGCCGTAGCCCATGCGCATAGCGGTAGAGATAGCCGAAAGCGAAAAAATTGGCAATCGGGATAAAGCAGAGGAGCGCGCCGATTAACAACTTCTGGGCCACTCCGTGTTGCCGGAGAAGACGTGTAAAAACTTCCTCGAACATTGGTGTTTCTTTCATAATATGACAGTACATCATATATACAGAAGTGAAGCACGCATTAAAAGAAAAATTGAAGCAATATCGGGAACAGGTGGAATCCGGCATCAACCGCATCCTGCCCGCTCCCGTCACGCGACCTGAAAGACTGCACGCCGCCATGCGCTATTCCATGAACGCGGGCGGCAAACGCATCCGGCCGGTGCTCCTGCTTGCCACGGGCGAACTTTTCCACCTCCGCGCCGACCCGCTCCCCGCAGCCGTTGCCATGGAATGCCTCCACACCTATACCCTCATACACGACGACCTTCCCTGCGTCGACGACAGCCCCATGCGGCGCGGACAAGCCGCATGCCATGTTCAATTCGACGTCCCGACCGCCCTGCTTGCGGGGGATGCCCTGCTCACCTTTTCCTTTCAAATTCTTGCCGAACAGTATGCGTCCGCCCCCGATCTCGCCACCGCGCTCACCGCCGAACTGTCCGACGCCGCCGGAAGCCGCCATTTAATCGGTGGCCAAATGGAAGATATCCGAAACGCCGGCTTTCCCCCGGACGCCGAAACGCTTCATTATATCCACACCAACAAAACCGCCGCTCTTTTTTCCGCCGCCCTCAGCATGGGTGCGCACTGCACGAATGCCGGACAAGAAAACCGCGAAAACCTGCGCGAAGCCGGGCATCATCTTGGACTCGCCTTCCAGATTGTCGACGACATCCTCGACAGCACGGCCAGCGTCGAAGATCTCGGCAAGCCCGTAGGCACGGACGCCACAGCGGAGAAAACAACATACGTCACCCTCTGCGGCATACCCGGAGCACGCCGTGAAGCAAAAAAACATACCGCGGCGGCGCTTGAGATTCTTACCCGTTTCTCGGAAGGGACAACTTTGCTGTGCGAACTCATTCGCGAACTGGAAAACCGGGTGAACTGAGCGAACCCGGGCCGACCGTTCTGAAATCTTTCCAATAAGTGGCATGTTTTCCTATTGCAAACCGCCGGGTTTTCCCTTTTTCATGGAAACTTCAAAAATGCCAAAGGGCGCGTAGCTCAGCTGGTTAGAGCGCATGCTTCACACGCATGAGGTCACTGGTTCAAGTCCAGTCGTGCCCACCATGGCCATCAAGCGGGATCCCGCATGGATAAA
>JBKGYB010000203.1:0-3808 GCA_046546295.1 Opitutales bacterium
ATCAGTGTTCATCAGTGGTTTCAACTGCGGAATGTAGGTTTATCAACGTTCAAATACGACGCGGAAAGCCCCGCGCAGATCACCCTCCTCAAATCCAGTCGCCTGGTCGTCGGGGTAAGCTTGTTCGAGCGCCGCCTGTAGCTCGGGTTCCATTTGTTCGAGTTCTCCGTGGCAGGTTAAGCACATCGCCCCTGTTTCAATCGGTCGGTGCACAATGATCCGGTCGTCCGTATCGCGCAAGTCGGCGGAGGGCAACGGCTCGCCTTGCTCAAGCCGCTGGTTCCAGCCTTCCAGAACTTCCCGGCTGTAGGAATCCGGCGCGTTGTCCGGGTTCCGGACCCGAAGTGCGGTTCGGCTGACAATGGCGCCCTCAATGAGCCCGGAACTCTTTTCGGTAATCGGACCCGCCATATCCTTGCAAACTTTGATCGCCTCGACGGGACCGCCCTCCCCTAGCGCCTCTTTCAAGCGACTCCCCAGGGATTTCTGCAATTCCGAGGCAATCTCGGCGCTTTTCCGCAGATAGACCTCCTCCGCTCGCTCGTCCCCGGTTTGTTCGTTTCCGGTTTGCGGTTTTTCGCACCCTGCGAACATCCCGAAAATCACGGCAGAGGCAAGTGCGGCGTATATGTGTGTCTTTTTTGCCATGGGTTCAAATAAAGAGGTTGGTATTGGTCTCAGACGACGCGCCAAGGAATTCGGCGACTCCGCCGAGTTCGACGCCATCAATCAGTTCTTCTTCGCGGATGCCCATGGCTTCCATCGACATGGCACAGGCCACCAGACGAACGCCGGTCTTCCGCGCCTCGGTCATCAACTCCGGCAAATTCGGAAGTTCCTTAGAGGCCATGCGGTCTTTCATCATCCAGGTGCCCGCTCCTGCCATGTGCATTTTCGAGAGCGGCAGCTTGTTCGCCCCGCGCGGAAGCATCCATCCGAACAACTTGTCCATGAAGCTTTTTCCGGGAGCGGAAGGAGCGGGATTCTTTCGCAGCACGTTCAGCCCCCAGAAGGTGAAAAAGAGGGTGGCCTTGCCGCCCATGGCAACGGCGCCATTCGCAAGGATGAAAGCCGCCATAGCTTTGTCCAGCTCGCCGGAAAACACAACAATGGTGGCGCCGGTGCGAACTTGCCCGGCAACGGTCGCATTTTCCGGAGCTGAGGCAGTTTCCAGCTTTCGCAGACGGCCGGTCACAATGCCTTTTTCTTTTTTTACCTCGAAACACTCGTAGCCGTTGGCTTTGCAAAAAGCAGGCAGGTCGTTGGCGAACCCGGCATCGGATGCACTGACCTCCAGAATGGCGCCCGGCTCCAGCGTCGCGGCGGCCTCTTTCACGCGAAGGATCGGCCCCGGGCAAGCCAGACCCGTAGCATCCAAGCGCACAATTTCAGGCGCGCCTGAGGCCGCCGTCGCGCCCTTGACCTCTCGAGGCGCGGAATTCCCGCTTTTCCCCGCGGCTGGATCGGCGTGGCGCAGGGGCTCGGCGATCTTCCAGCCACCGATGTGGACGCGCACATCGAACCCGTGCTGTGACAGGATTCGAGAAGCGAAATAACTCATCTTGCCCAGCGCACAGGTGGCCACAACCGGTTTGGACCGGTCGAGCTCGGTGAAACGGGTGCGAAGCTCGGGGAAGGGTATATTGACGGCTCCGGGGATCGGGTTGGTTGCCGCCATGGCCGCCGGACGAACGTCCAGAAGTTGAACGTCTTCGTCTTCGGCGGGCATCTCGTAAACCGGGCGATAGATGCCGGATCTTATATTGTTCGCCGAAAATCCAGCTGTGTTCAACGGATCCTTGGCGGCGCCAAAAGGCGGCGCATAGGCCAGTTCCAGATGTTCGAGGTCTTCCACCGTCAAGCCGCCCTTGATCGCGGTGGCGAGCACATCAAGCCGTTTATCCACCCCTTCGATCCCGTTGACCTGGCCTCCGAGTATCCGGCCGCCCGACTTTTCCCACAACACTTTGACGGTGAGATGCGTCGCACCCGGAAAATAACCTGCGTGATTAAAGTCCGTGACAATCGTCTTGTCATAATCGATGTCGACTTGTTTAAGGCGTTTTTCGCTGTGGCCCGTCAAACCGGCGGCCACATCGAAGACCCGGACGATAGCCGTGCCAATGGTACCCGGGTAGGGGCGGCTCTCCGCGCCCATCACAATATGGTCGGCGGCCGCCCGGCCCTGCCGGTTCGCCGGTCCCCCCAATGGTATTGCGGCAGCGCCCCCCAGAATCGGATCGACGGTCTCGCACGCGTCGCCGACGGCATGGATGTCGGGATCACTGGTCCGCAGGTGTTCATCGACCTTGATGTGGCCGCGCTCGCCCAAGTCAAGCCCCGCGTCTTTGGCAAGTCCGTTTTCCGGACGCACCCCGATGGATAGAATAACCGTGTCCGCATCGAGCTCGCGACCGGAATTCAGCTTCGCCCGAAGCCCCCCGTTAGTCCCTTTCGCAAAGCCCGCGAGACCGTCGCCCAGCACCAGCTCAACGCCTCGATCAATCAGCTCCTGCCCGACCAGACGTGTCATCTCCGGATCCATTTGCGGCAGGACCTGGTCCTCCAGCTCGACCAGCCGCACCTTTTTGTTCAGACGCACCAGTTGCTCGGCCATTTCCAGCCCGATGAAGCCCGCTCCCACGATCAGAACGGAGTCGGCCGATTCCGCCGCTTCCTTGATGCGGTCCATGTCACCCAAATTCCGCAGGGTTAGTATGCCCGGCAGGTCGATGCCGTCAAGCGGGGGCCGAATCGGCGAAGCCCCCGGTGAGAGAATCAACTTGTCATAAGGCAACTCGCTTTCGTTGTCGCCGCCGGTTTCGCGAATCCGTACCACATGTTTTTCGCGGTCGATCGCGACAACTTCCGTCTTCGCCATGACCTCGATTGCCAGCAGCTGCTTCAAAGACTCCGGTGTTTGTACGGAAAGTTTGTCGCGTTCCCCGATTTCACCACCAATATAATAAGGAAGCCCGCAGTTGGCAAAAGAGACGTCCGGCCCGCGTTCGATCAGCGTGATGCGCGCATGCTCGTCAAGTCGACGCAAACGCGCCGCCGCCGAGGCTCCGCCCGCCACGCCACCGACGATGACGACACGAATGCCTGTTTCCGGACTGTTTTCAGGTGTTGTATCACTCATAATTATGTTCCTCCACTTGTGTTTGTTTTAAAATTGCGACGCTTCCGGAGGGCTTTTGGCCTGACCGGTAAAACCCTCGTCCGTGCCCAGAGTGCATTGAAAGCTGTGACAAAACGCGCGCAGACGATCGAGGTCGAGGGAGTAGCAAACACTCGGACCGCACTCACGCGCCTGCAACAACCCCGCCTCCCGGAGACAACGCAGGTGCTGCGATACCGTCGCCTGGGCAAGCGGAAGTTCTTCAACTAGTTTGCCGCAGGACGCCTCGCCCGAGCGCTGCAGGATCCCGATGATCGCGATTCGCGCCGGATGCGCGAGCGCCCCGGCAAAGCCGGCAAGGGACTGCTGCTCTTCGCTGAAGGGCTGTGGATTTGCTTTCATTTTCCTTTATCGTATATCGTAGATTTACAATTATGCAAGCGCTTTTTTTAAAAAAAATACGAGGCGAACCCAATGCCGTTCGCGATTGACCCCTCAATGGATCATCCTACATTCCGCAGTTGAACCACTGATGCACACTGATCCCGCTGAGCGGGACTGATTGCCAAGGGGTTAGCGATTTTTACCGCTTCGCCTGATCGGCGAAAGGCCCAATATCCATAAGTCGTTAATGATCAGTGTTAATCAGTGGTTCAACTGCGGAATGTAGGTTCAAAGATTCCCTTG
>JBKGYB010000204.1:0-3780 GCA_046546295.1 Opitutales bacterium
CGATGTAGCGCCTTTGGCGCTAAGGTTGACACACATGCGCTGAGCGGGATGCCCGGATCCCGCTCAGCGGTGGTGGGTAAGCGGTCACCTGTTGCGCCGACACACGTAGAGGGGCCTGCGCGGGTGCACGCATTGCTCGCACAAGGCAATTGGCGCAGCGTTGTGCGTAAGCGCCTCATTCATAGAGGCTTAAAGTGGTGGGCCCGGTCGGACTCGAACCGACGACCAAGGGATTATGAGTCCCCTGCTCTAACCACTGAGCTACAGGCCCTTTGGGATTCTCTGGAAGAAACAGGTTTTCGGAAGTTTGTCGACCTTTTTCGCAGGGGACGGTCCCCAAGGCATTGCCTGTGGCAATGGTTGTCGTCGCTGCGCTCCTCGGAACTAACCACTGAGCTACAGGCCCTTTGGGATTCTCTGAAAGAAACAGGTTTTCGCAACTATTCGCCGCTTTCACGCTCCTTCGCAATGTTCACCTTGAGCGCTCGGCCTGCCAATTCATGGCCGTTGAGCTGGCGGATGGCTTCTTCGGCATCGCTTTCTTTTTCCATTGTGACAAAGCCGAATCCCCGCGGCCGGCCTCCGCCGGGCTGGGTGATGATAACGGCGTCTTCCACGCTCCCGATCTGCGAAAAAATTTCGTGAAGATCGGGACCGGTGGCATCAAACGAGAGATTCCCTACAAAGAGACGTACGGACATAGTTTTTAGTTGGATTGTATTGACGTTTAAGCGCTTTCCTCTGGAAAAGTTAAAAACTTTCAAGCACAATGAAATCGGAAGACACCTCTTGAGACAATACTATTTTTGCTTCAGTTTTGCGTCTGTCCAACTCGATCCGGCGTTTCATTCCCGGGTTTTTTCACCCGATATACATCGTGAGCTCCTCCAAACAGCCCAAAAAAAGCACCATCCTGCGCGTCTCCGCTTATTTGTTCCGCTACAAAGGCCTTTTCTGGCTGACGATTGGTTTGGCGGCGTCCATGACGGCCCTTGAAATCGCCGTCCCAAAGAGCATCCAGGTCATCCTCGACAACATCGAAGAAACCGGCGAAATCAACGGCTTGCTCTGGGGCGTCCTTATCATCGGCATCCTTTACGTCGGCAGCGAGATTTTCAACAGCCTGCGCATCCGGGTGAACAACAATCTTGAACAAAGGGTGCTTCTCGAAATGCGGCGGGACCTCCATACCAAGCTCCTGCGCCTGCCGGTCGGCTTCTACGACCAGCGCAAGAGCGGCGAAATTTCCTCCCGCGTGATTGAAGACGTGACGGCTGTCGAACGCGCGCTGCTGGACGGCACGGAACAAGGCACCGGCGCCCTTCTGAGAATCGTCGGCATCACCACAGCGCTTTTCCTGATGCAGCCCTTCCTTGCATGGTTTGTTTTTCTGCCGGTCCCGATCCTCCTGCTTGTGGGCATCCTGTATTCGCGGCGTTCGCGGGTCATCTGGAAAGAGGTCCGGGAGAGCGCGGCCGACCTGAACAGCCTGCTGGTTGAAGACATCCAGGGGAACCGCCTCATCCAGACCTTCGGCTTGCAGAAACGGGAAGGCCGCCGCTTCGAGGAAAAAGCGGAAACACTCCGTTACAAGACACTGAAAGCCATGTACCGCTGGGCCATCTACAACCCCGGCACCACCCTTGTGACAAAACTCGGCTTTCTCAGCATCGTCGGGGTCGGCGGGTACCTGGTCCTTCAGAATACGGCGGATTTGAGCATGGGCAAACTCCTCGCTTTTTTCCTCTACGCGAACATGCTTTACCAGCCGATCGCTCAACTCCATGGACTGAATCACCTGATCTCCGCCGGACGCGCATCGGGCGAGCGCGTGTTCGAAATTCTCGACGCCCATGTCGATGTTGACGATCCGCCCGACCCGACGCCTGTACCTCCCGGCCCCCTCAAGGTCAGCTTTGAAAACGTACAATTCGCCTATCCGGGACGCCCGGCCGTACTCGACAATCTGAATCTCACGCTCGAAGCAAACCAGGTCACCGCTTTGGTCGGACACACAGGGGCCGGCAAATCCACAATCGCAAACCTGGCCATGCGCACGCACGACGTCACTGACGGCGCGGTGCGTTTTTCCGGCGTCGATGTCCGTGATGTCGCCCTCGACGAACTCCACGAAAAAGTGGGGCATGTCGCCCAGGATCCTTTCCTCTTCGAAGGCAGCGTTCGGGACAACCTTCTTCTTGCCAAAGGCGATGCCGGGGACTCCGAACTGATCCACGCCCTCAGCAAGGCCTGCGCCTGGGATTTCGTCAGCGCGCTGCCCGACGGGCTTGACACCAACATCGGCGAAAAGGGCATCCGCCTCAGCCAGGGCGAGAAGCAACGCCTCACCATCGCACGCGTCCTCCTTAAAAACCCGCCCTTTGTCATTCTCGACGAGGCAACCGCCAGCGTCGACACCATCACGGAACGCAAAATCCAGGAAGCCCTCAACCGTCTGGTCGAGGAGCGCACCGTGCTCGTTATCGCCCACCGCCTCTCCACCGTGCGAAATGCCGATAAAATTGTCGTTCTGGAGGAAGGCCGCATTCTGGAATGCGGCTCCCATGAGACACTGCTGAACCTGAACGGACACTATTCCAGACTCTGGCAGCACCAGAACGACCTCATTCCGGAATACACATAGGCCTCGGATTTTACGCCTTGACGCTATAAGTTCGACATCCCTTAATGCCGCACGTTGAAGTTTTGATACTCATATGCAACAATGCCAACAAGCGAGCTGCAAATAAGCCGCCTGACCCAATCACCTTGACCTTTCCATGTCCTCGCCCGAAACAGATAATTCGGAACAAACCCTAAAAAGGGAATTCACCGTCCAGAATAAAATGGGGATACATGCACGCCCCGCCGCGATGTTTGTTCGGATCGCAAACAACTATACGGGAAACGTATGGGTTGAAAAAGACGATGAACAAGTGAACGGGAAAAGCATCATGGGGCTCATGATGCTCGCGGCAGGCAAAGGTTCCAAGCTCGTTGTCCGGACCGAAGGACCGGCGGAAAACGCGGAAAAAGTCCTCGACGACCTGGAAGAACTTTTTGCCAATCATTTCGAAGAAGCATGAGCGGGGCCCTCCCGCCGAGGAAGGGATAGCTTATACGTATGGCAAGCGCCGCCACATCCAAAAAAACGGGCCACACCCGGGAGCGCATCGTAGCGGCAGCGGAAAAACTCTTCGCCGAAAAAGGTTTTCGTGCTATGACGCTACGCGATGTGACGCATGAAGCGGGCGTCAATCTAGCCGCAGTCAATTATCACTTCGGCTCGAAACGCGACCTCATGCGGGCGGTTATCCGCAGTCACTTCGAGCCGATCAACACCGCCCGTATCGAGCGCCTCGATGCCCTGGTTGCCGAACACCAGCCTCATTCGATTCCGCTTGAAGCGATTTTTTACGCCCTCTTTAGCCCGCTCTTTGAATTTGCAACCCTAAAGGACGGAACCATCCACCACAGCCTGATCCAGTTGATTGGCCGCTCGATTACGGAACCCGCCGCTTTCGTTCGCACAATGCACAACGAATTCTTTCTGGAACCGAGCCGTCTTTTTATTCAACAACTCCACCGCACGTGTTCCGACCTTCCCGAAGAGGAAATTCAATACCGCTTCTTTTTTGCCACCAGCACATTGATCGGTACGATTGTCAAACAAAGCCGCCTCGAAATGATTTCCGAAAACAAATTGAGCGGACAAGACACCGAACCGCTCCTCAAGCACCTGGTTGCTTTTACCGTGTCCGGATTCCGGCAAGGCAATGC
>JBKGYB010000205.1:0-3776 GCA_046546295.1 Opitutales bacterium
CGAAGGAGAACAGGCCGAGGCAGAAGGCGTCGAGGAAGTTGAGACAATTGAGGCCGATGAGGCCGATAAACATGGGCAAGAAGCAAAAATTGACCCGGCCGTCACTAAAATGATCAATAATTTCATTGAAGCCGCGCGCTCCGGCACGGTCGGGGTGGTGGGTTCACTCATGCTCATTGTCATCGGGCTGCGCGTCCTGACCTCTATAGAAGCTTCCTTCAATTCGCTCTGGGGCGTGGAACAAGGGCGCAAACTGGGCGAACGGATCGTGGTTTACTGGACTTTTATCAGTTTGGGCGCTGTTTTCGGTACAGCCGCACTCACCCTCGTCACCCTCCGCACTGTCTCGGCATTCATGGAAAAACTCCCCTTCGGTGGCGAGATCTTGTCCGTTTTCCTGTTCTTTTCTCCCGCCCTCACCTTTATCATGGTGACCACCCTGCTTGCGGTTTTTTACCGCTTTATCCCAAACATACGCGTCAATTGGCGGCCCGCGTTTACCGGCGCCGCTATCGTCACACTGCTCCTCTACCTCTACAATTTCTTCTCCTTCGTCTACATCCAGCGAGTGGTGGACACGCGAAGCTTGTACGGCTCCGTGGGCATCATTGTGGTGCTTATGCTCGGGCTCTTTGTCTTTTGGCTGCTCCTTCTGCTCGGCGGACAAATCACCTACGCCGTACAAAACGCCGACTATCTGACCAATGAAAACGCCTGGCAGAAAACCAGTTCCCGGGCACGCGAAGTGATTGCGCTTTCAATTCTTCTTCTGGCAGCCCGTCGCTTTCAGGCGGGCGAAACTCCCGTGCGGGCCGGGGAACTGCATCAAATGCTCCGCGTGCCGAGCCACATCCTGAACTCCGCGCTCAACCGGCTCTGCGACCTTGGCTATCTGTGCCCCCTCGAAAATCACGGGCTCGAAACAAAAGGCGACCGCGCGTTTCACCCGGGTCGTCCACTTGAAAACGTTACACTGGGCGCTCTCAAAGAATCCTTTGATTCGCACGGAAACAATGAGGGCATCGAATTCCTTGCCGATATCGAACCGGCCGTTCGCACTTACCTCGACGATGTCGCAAGCTTGAAAAAACCCGATTCCGCTTCACTTCGGCTGAGTGACCTGATCAATTGACCCGCTCCTCCGCGCTTTTTTTATTTGGCGACCATGCCCGCATGCGGTTTCGTATTGTCAAAGCCCGACAAACAACTAGCCTGCGCAGCTTTTTCCCATTCCTTTACTTATGATTTCATGGATCCAAAACCGACTCATCCGCCATGGCAGGTGGATATTTCTCCTCCTCCTTGGGGTGATCATCGTCGCCTTCGTCTTTACGATCGGCAACACGCCTGGTTGTGCCCGCGAC
Source organism: Opitutales bacterium (assembly GCA_046546295.1). Lineage (GTDB taxonomy): Bacteria > Verrucomicrobiota > Verrucomicrobiia > Opitutales > Coraliomargaritaceae > JBKGYB01. Next base: position 1,365 of record JBKGYB010000205.1, read on the forward strand.
CGCACGAACTATCAGGAACGGGAGTTTTATGGCTACGACCTGAACGCTCCCCGTATCCAAAAGGAACTCGGGCGCAAAACATCGATCAGCATACACCTGCAAACCGGCCGGCAGGCAAGCAGTGACCAACGCTTTCAATCCCGGTTAATGTCCAGGGTGGCGCTTCTTACGCTTGCCGACAAACTCGGGATCCCGCCCCCCGCCAAGACACAGCTCCGGGAATATATTAAAACACAGCGCGCCTTCATGGGGCCCGACGGTAATTTCAGCCCCGACGCCTACACCCGTTATCTCGACCAACTCGAAACAAATCCGCAAATTTCCGAGGACATGATAACACGCGTCCTGAAGGAGGACTATCGCATCCAACAGGCGCGGCAAGCCATAGGCGGCCCCGGATACGTCATGCCCCCGGAAGCCCTGGCCCAAATCGAGCGCAATCAGACGACGTTTTCCCTCGTCACCGCGACTTACCCCTTCTCCGAATTCCAACCCGAAATAGAAACCGAAGAATCCGAACTGAAGGAATGGTTCAACCAACACCGGAAAAACTATCAAATCCCCCGACGCGTTAGAGCGGATGCGGTTGTCTTCCCAACCGAGCGATACAAGGATCAGGTCGGCGAACCAAGCGGGGAGGAACTGCGCGCTCACTTTGCCGAAAACCGGCAAAAGTTCATTTCCGAAAACGACGCTGAAGACAGCGATTCCGGTGAAGACAATGCTTCTATCCGCTTTGAGGATGTCCGGACCTCCGTAAAAGAAGACTTGGTCGAAGAAAAGGCGCGCCGTCTCGCGAACGAAGCAGCGGAAAATTTCGCTTATACCTTGTACGATCAGGATATAAAACGGGAGACCGAAGCATACAAAGATCTGGTCGAAACCACCGGCGCCATAGTAGAACCACTTGAGCCCTATACGGAACGCGAAGCGTCCGACCGCGACTTTCCGGAAGCGATGCTTGCAACCGGGTTTTCACTTGAAGGCAAGCGCTATTACTCGGATGCCTACAGCGTGGATGAAGGCTTTGCCCTTCTCATTCTACGGGAAAGGATCGACCCGGAAATACCTCCGTATGAAGACGTGGCCGACGAAGTACGCAACGACTACAAGTCCGAACAAAGGCGCATGCTTTTCGAGAAAAAGGGCGAAGAGCTACGGACCCAACTGGCGGAACGCATGGAAAAACAGAACACGGCATTCGCTGAAGCTGCGAAAGACCTCGAATTGGAAACCGCTTCTTACGAATCCTTTGAAGCCGGGCAGCCGCCCCAGGAGCTCCCACGTGTTCTACTCGACCAGATCCACCGCATGGAGCAAAATGAACTGTCCCCCATGCTCCGGGATGGCGACAACGCCCTCTATGTTTACATAACGAAAAAGGAGATCCCCGAGATCGACCCCAGCGGAGAAGAATTGGAACAGGCATTGGATCAGCTCGCCCGGATAAGCTCAATGATGAGTTCACGAGCCTACCAGGAAGCATTGATTACAAAAGGACTCCCTAAAGAAGAGCTTGACGCCCTGCAAAACCCTCGCGACACAACTCCCGCAAGATAGGAAAAATATCCATCTACGTCCCGACAGGCGTTGTAAGTGTGTAAAACCTGCTGCGTTTTCACCCGAACAGCGCGCCGCGCAACCGCCGTCCCACGTTCAAGTCGCCCCACTCGGCGCCCCGCATGGCATATGTCGTCGGCGGACGTTTCCGCCCGCGTCCCAGATGAGCTGAAAACTTTGCCACAAACACAGCCGACCCCAACACCACCCCGTCGGTGAAATACCGCACCCGGCAGCGCAGCGCATCCGCCCGGTCCGCAAAGCTTTCCCCATCCGCCATCGCCCGCGCCGTCGCCGTCCGCACGGAAACAGCATCCCCGTCCGCGCCGCCCTTGCCGGCAATCAACTCCCCGTGAGCCCGCACGGCGGCATTGGGATTCTCTTCGCCGCGACCCAGATGGTCGGCCCACACCATCGCAAGGCCCTTCTGAGCGAGGGGACGCCCCGCCGAGGCTTCCGCATAGCCACAGAAGCGGTAATCCTTCGGATCCGAGACCAAGCCGGCCCGGACGGGATTGAGATCGATATAAGCCGCCATCGTCTGCAGCGCGTTCCCCTTGCCCTCTACCAGCACGCTTTTGAAGCGCTCCGCCCAGAGAGTGCCGTAGCGGTCATGATTCTTATTATACCAGATCGAAAAGCGCTGTTTCAGCGTCTTCATGAACTGCGAAATATCCCCCATACGCGCCAGCAGGCGGGCCCGGGTCCGTTCCGCCTCCTCATCGTCCCGTTCGAGCAGCAGCTTCAGAGCCGAAGGGCTCAAAGTGGTATACTCCGAAGGGTTCTGATACAGCACCGAATAGCGACGCAGCAGCTCAGCGTCTGAAACAGGGCTCGATTCCGGCACATCCA
>JBKGYB010000206.1:0-3730 GCA_046546295.1 Opitutales bacterium
GTTTGAATTTCCGCTTGAAAACAACAGGGTAGCGCGCTTATTTCAAGACAATGCCGTCCCGAAAACGCACAAAATCACCTCGTCGGAAACAACCCGCCAAGCGCGCGGCGCGGAAGGGCAAGAGCCGAACCACGGAGTTGCTGGTGGTGGACCAGGAGCCGGTCCTGCGGAAGGCTTTGGCGCAATGCCGTCGGCTGCGCACGGAATTGCACAAGAAGCAGAAACTCCTGGAGAAGTTTGAGACGGAGGATTTGTCTGCGTATAACCGGTGGGTGAGCGAGCACTTTGGCCAGGAGATGACGCGTCTGCGGGAACTCCGCGAAGAAGTCGAGGCCTTTGAATTTATCGTCGATCAATTGAGATGGTGCGAACTTTTCTTCCCGGAAAAATTGGCTGAAGGCTGCGAGGAACTTTTCCGGCGCAAAAACGAGGGCACTCTCCATGCTTATACGCCGCCGGAAAGGGATTCGGAGGAAAGCGTCGAGGAGGAAGAGGATGACGACGACGACGACATGGAGGGAGATCCGGATGAGGACGACCTGACCGAGGAAGAAAAGGAAATGCGGGATGCTTTCAAATCGTTTTTCGATGAAATGTTCGGGTTTGATGATGACGATGATTTTTCGGGTGGTTCAAATTTTGGCGGAAAACAGGAGTCCGCGGAAAAGAACAAGCACAGCGCCGGGATAAAGTCACTCTATCGCACGCTCGCCAAGCGCCTCCACCCGGATCATTCGGACCTTGAGGAAAGCATGCGTGAGCGCCGCTGGCACGAGTTGCAGCAGGCGTATGATGCGGGGGACATGGAGGGCCTTCAGCGGATTGAAGCGATATGTGACATGGATGAGGGAGGGCTCTCGATTCAACTCGGGCTGGCGCGGCTGCGGGATCTTGCCGCCTACCACAAGTCTCATCTCGCGCCGGTGCGGCAGGCGCTCAAGGAGACGAAGCGCCATCCTGCCTTCGGGTTTGATTCGAAGGCTCCGGAGAAGATGAAACAGATGGAACGGGAAGTTAGCAACGAATTCGACATGATAAAATTGGATTTGGAGGACCGTCTTGAATATTTGCGGGATATGGCGGAAGGGTGCTACGAAGAAGTTGTAATGGGTGAAAAACCGGCTTCCTGGGTAATGGACGACGACGACGATTGGGAATTCGAGGACGATGAAGGGTACGAGGACGATGAAGGGTACGAGGATGACGAGGAAGATGGGGTAAGCGCGGCGATGTCTTCCGGGAAGCGGGCATCCTCGGGCAAGAAGAGCTCAAGGAAAACGCACGTGGAGGATGATCGCCAGATGAACTTGTTCTAGCATCCTGTCGGGCTGAGCCGGTGGGCTCAGCCCGACAGGAGGCTAACCGGGGAATCCGATTGTTCCGGGAAGCATTCTCCGGGCACGAAGAGGTTGTGTTTGGTACAAAAGTAGCGTGCGGCTTCAGCAAACGATCAGAGCCCGCGTCTGCTGCGCACGCGCGTAGAACCGGACGCTCGCTAAAAGCGTCGCGCTACGAGCGCGCCTCCGAAAATTTCAATGTTACAGCCCACCAGGGGGGGCGGCCACCCGGGGTCAGAGGCGTTCCGCGACATTACTCTTGGCGGGTTTGTCGGCTCTGGCGTGGTATTGTATAAGTTCTCCTATGAGACCGGTGGAGAGGAGTTGTACGCCGAGGAGCAGGAGCAGGATGCCAAGAAAAAAGAGGGGACGTGTGCCGATGGGGATGCCGAAGGCGAGTTTCTGGATGGAGAGAAAGGCGAGTATCGCAAAACCGGCGGCGCCGCCCAGCAGGCCGAACCCGCCGAAGAAGTGCCCGGGGCGCTTGAGGTATCGGGTCAGGACAATAATGGTCATGAGGTCGAGTCCGCCCTTGACCAGGCGTTTCCACCCGTATTTGGAAACTCCGTGCGCGCGGGGGTGATGACGCACCGGCACTTCGGTGGATGTGAATCCTTGCGCGGCGAGAAGGACGGGGATGTAGCGGTGAAGCTCGCCGTAGATGCCGAGATCCCGGACGGCTTCGGCGCGGAAAGCCTTAAAGCCGGAATTGAAGTCGTGGAGCGGAACTCCGGAGGTCATGCGGGTGATCCCGTTAAAGATCCGGGAGGGGATGGTTTTTCCAGCCGGATCCTTGCGGGCTTGTTTCCAGCCCGATACGCAGTCGTAGCCATCGTTTAATTTATCGAGCAACTTGGGGATTTCCGCCGGGTCATCCTGCAGGTCGGCGTCCAGCATGACAATGAAGGGGGCGGCGGCTTCCGAAAAGCCGGCGGTCAGGGCCTCGGCTTTGCCGTAGTTGCGGCGAAAACGGAGCGCCCGGACACTTGCCGGGTGATCCGCCTGGAGTTGCTTTAGTTGCTCCCATGATCCGTCGGTGCTGCCGTCGTCGACAAAGAGCGCTTCGAAGGGGCCGAGTTCGTTTTCCTTAACAACCGCTTCGATTTTTTCAAACAACGGCGCGAGGGTCGCTGCCTCGTTGTATACGGGGATTACGAAAGAAAGACTTGGGGAGGAATCGGGCATGGCGAGCTGCTGCAAGTTCATGATTCCCAATTCCGAAAGCGTTGAAAAGCCCTGAATGAATCCGGGGGCAGGTCGAACTGGTGGGCGAAGAAGGCGATGGTTTTCCTGCCGAGGGCGGGGGCATTGACCACCGCGCGCTTGATTTGGTCGGGACCATAAAAATCCCGGATTTTACGGACATCTTCGCTGCGACCACGCTCGACGCAGCGCACAATGAGAAAATCGCGGTGCGCGTTGGGATCGATTTGCTTCGGATCCACATCCCAGAAAAGCTCGGGAGATAGCGAACCGAGCAGCTCGAGTTGTTCGGGATTCGAATTCATCGCCCGGAATATAGGCGGAATTTCGGCATAAAACAAGTTTTGCTTTTCCGTGCACGGAGGAGCGCGCCGTGTGAGGAGGTGGCCGGGCGCCTGTTTCCGTCCTTTCGGATAAAGGTTGCCGTTCGGGACGGGAATCGGTTTTGTGGGGCAAGTCATGAAGGTGTCGATTATAGTCCCCGTTTATAACGAAAAAGAAACACTGGGAGAACTCGTTTCACGTGTCCGCGCGGTGGAGGAGATGGAGCTCAAGGAAATCATTATTGTGGATGATTGTTCGACGGATGGGACACGGGAATTGTTGGAAGGGGATGGATTCGACGATCCGCTTATTAAAAAAATCTTCCATGACAAGAACCGGGGCAAGGGCGCTGCCTTGCGCAGCGGTTTTGCGGAAGCGAGCGGGGCGATCGTGGCGATCCAGGATGCGGACCTCGAGTATGATCCCCGGGAATTGCCGGGGTTGATACGGCCGATCCTTAGGGATCAGGCGGACGTGGTCTTTGGTTCGCGTTTTGTGGGGGGCGGGCCGCACCGCGTGGCCTTTTACTGGCACATGCTTGGGAACCGCTTTCTGACCATGCTGAGCAATATGCTGACCAATATCAACCTGACGGACATGGAGTGCTGCTATAAGGTTTTTCGCAAGGAGGTATTGGACCGTATAACCGTCGAAGAGAATCGATTCGGCGTGGAGCCCGAGCTCACGGCAAAAGTCGCCCGACTCGGGGTGCGCGTATACGAGGTGGGGATTTCCTACTATGGCCGCACATACGGGGAAGGGAAAAAGATCGGCTGGAAGGACGGCGTGCAGGCGGTGTTCGTGATCCTGAAGTATGGGATCTTCCGGTAATAACGTGGATGTTGAAGTGCTTTGATCCCGTGCAA
>JBKGYB010000207.1:0-3726 GCA_046546295.1 Opitutales bacterium
TCCGCCGGCTCAAGACTCCCCCGAAAACCCGAAGATGGTGTCACGCAAACTTCACGGAGACAAGGAGTCCGGAGGCTTTGGGAGTCGGTCCACAGCAGCCGGGCCGCGCCCAGGAGGGGGGCGGAGTTCCTGAGGAGCAACCAGGGGTAATTCGCTGTTTCGGCGTCCGGGGAAGTGTCAAAACAACCGCAGGCGAGGTTGAGGCCCCGGGCCCAGGCGCTTGTATGTAATAATAAATTCACGCAAAAGGGAGAGCATCAGTCGTTTTCATTCATCGCTCGTTCGCAAGCAACCGCCAGCCCCTTTAGGGTGAGATTTTCGGAATACCGGCTCTTGTCCTCCCATTCTCGGGTCAGGTTTGCGGTGCTGCCGCCGGTGGTGATGATGAGCGGTTCTTCGCCGTCGCGGCCTTTCAACTCTTCCCGGACTTTCCGGACAAGGGCTTCGATCATTCCGGAAAAGCCGATGGCGACACCGAGTTGCATGGCTTCGACAGTGGATTTCCCGATGGCTCCTTCGGCGTTGAACAGGTCTTCCGTTCGCAGTTCGGGAAGGAGCGCCGTGTGTTCGTGTAGATGCGTGGTCATGACGGACAAGCCGGGCGCGATGATGCCACCTTCGTAGCCTTGCCGGGAGATGATATCAAGCGTCACGGCGGTGCCCATATCCACTACAATGGCCGGCGTTCCGTAGAGCGCTTGCGCTGCGAGGGCGTTGGCAATGCGGTCTTCTCCGATTTCCCATGGGCTGGGGTAGACAAGATCGAGCCCGCAACAGGTTTTATAAGTGAGATGAAAAACCGGCTTGTCCGCGGGTTGAAGGCTTTGAAGGAGCGGCTCGGTTGCTTCCGGCACAACGGAACAAAATGCGATTCCGGTTGCTTGAGTCGTGAGCGATGCAAGCGCTCTGGAAAATTCGAGCGGCGGGCCTTCGAGGAGCTTGGCGGTTGGATAATCGCCGGTCCGATTGACGGATGCATTTTTGACCAAGCCGTAATGAATGCTTGTATTTCCTATATCGATGCAGAGAAGCGACATGATTTTAGGCGATGGATTTGTGTTATTGTTTCAAAGTTACGTCGCCTGCGCGGATGGTTGTTCGGGATCCATTGGCATGTTGGAGGATCAGCGCGCCGGTCGGGTCAATCCCGGTTACGGCGCCACTGACTTCGTTGCCTCCTTGGATCGCGGTTACGTTGCGGCCACGAAGAGCGCTCAATTCCGCCCAGGCGTCGGGCAGGCTTTCCGAAGGAGGAGCGCCGGTACAAGCTTCAAAAGCGTTGAGAATGGCGCGCAACACATCCGCTGCCAGGCGATTCAGCGGCATTGGTTCTCCTTCAACCGCATAGAGGCTGGTCGCAGTGGAGCGAATTTCAGAGGGGTAATTTGTCGGGTTGCTGTTCACGTTGATCCCGATGCCGAATATGATGCTGTGCAGCGTATCGGCGTCCAGTTTGGCTTCTGTCAGCATGCCGGCGAATTTGCGTCCGGAGCATTGCAGGTCATTGGGCCATTTGATTCGCAGCTTCGCCTTGCTGATGTGCTTCTGCAAAGCGCGGCATATATGGATGCCGGCCCAGAGGGTGAAATGCTGAAGCTGCTTCGGCGGTATGTTCGGTTTGAAGAGCACGGACAAGTAGAGGTTTTCAGCGGATGCACTGTACCAGCTGCGTCCCAATCGGCCGCGTCCCCGCGTCTGACAACTGGAAGCTATGGCAAATGGCGCGCGGCGGCCGTATGCGAGTTGCCGGTCCGCTTCGCTGTTGGTACTGTCAATGACCGGGAAATAAAGCAGCTCGAAGCCGTCCGGGATTTCGCCCAGATAGTACAGGGCCAGTGCGGGGTGCAGCGTTTCAGGCAACGCCGTCAGCCGGTAGCCGCGGTTGCGGACACCCTCGAAAGCGAAACCTTTCTCCCGAAGTTTTTCGAGCTTTGCCCACACGGCCGGACGCGAGATGCCGAGCAACTCCGCGAAACGAGTGCCCGAAACGTAGCCGTCTTTCGCATCCAAGAGTAATTTGACGAGCGTGAACTCGTCTTCGGAGCAGCTCAATTCCCGGTATTCCGATGTTGTCATGTCGCTTGTTTGTGAGGCGTCGACTGCCAGTCGAGGGCGATGTCTTTCCAAGCGCTCTGGTGAACGGGAGCGCCGGTGGAGACAAAGTCGAGCCCGAGTTCGCCGTATTGGGCCAGTTGATCCAGCTGAATGCCGCCGCTGGCTTCGGTCCATGCGGCGTCGGCGACCATTTCCACCCCTGTCTTTAATTCGTCGAGGGAGAAGTTGTCGAACATGATGATATCGGCGCCTGCTTCAAGAACCGGATTGATCTGGTTGATTGCGTCGACTTCCACTTCAACGGGCAGATCCCCGCAGACTTCCCGTGCCCGGGCGACGGTTTCGCTCAGGCGATTCCCGCCAGTCGCCCCGGCAAGGGCCAAGTGGTTGTCTTTCAGCATGACGCGGTCAAAGAGCCCCATTCGGTGGTTGTAGCCGCCCCCGCAGGCGAAAGCGAATTTTTCGAGCACCCGAAGGCCGGGTATTGTTTTCCGGGTGTCCAGAAGGGCGGTTGGCCCGTTGCCGAGTGTTGTGACGTAGCGGCGCGTTTCAGTGGCGATCCCGGAGAGGTGTTGCAGATAGTTCAACAGGATGCGTTCGCTTTGCAGGAGGGCTTCCGCAGGCCCCCGGAGTTCTCCCAGGAGCTGGCCCGCTTCAACGGATTCCCCGTCGCTTGCCGTCGTCTTAAAACAGCATTCCTCGCTGTAGGCTTCAAGAATGACCGGTATAAGTTCGAGTCCGCAGACCACCATGGGCTCCCGGGCAACCAGGTGGGCGGCGCCGATTGTATTTTCCGGAAACAGCGCGGAGGTGACGTCGCCGAGCCGATCCGGACGATGGGCGAGGCCGGCGCCCGCGAGGTCCTCGATCTTTGCCAGCCCCGCCAGCTGGCGCAGGTAGTCCCGGTCGACGTCCGACCATTGCAAACGGGGACAAAGCGTCTCGCGCGAAAATCTTGGTTTTGAAGGTGGCATCTGAATTTTGTTTTTCGGTCCAGGAGTCTGTCGGGCTTTGACGAGGGGCTCCTGTAAGAGGAAATAGCATGACAAAAGCAGGAGGATTGTTGAAGAAAAACCAGGAATTCGGGCATGGCAAATAATATCAACAGGGGGGGGGCGTCCCGGACAGAGGGGGTGAGCCGCAACAAGCGCTTCCGCAACGCGATGAATTTCGTTTGCGCGAGCCCGAGGGGTTGCTAAGTTCAAGGCATGGAAAAGGATGTTTTGGAACGTATACAAAAAGAACTTGCTGATTGCCCCATGGCTTCGGCGTATTGGGTGAACCTTGTCGAGCAAACGGACGCCGCAGGCATGGAGGCGTTTCTGGAGTCGGTTGATGCGAGTGATTTTTCCCTGAAACAATGGATTGAAGCATTCCGGGTGCTCGGAGAGTGGCTCGATTCCCGGGGCTTGGAACTGGAGTGGCAGGACCGGGTCGGATATGTGTCCTGTGCCGCTGACTCGGCCGGCGCGAGCTCGAACCTTACCGATTTGCCGGTCATTGTGATTGAAATGCTCGAAACATATGGGTGTGATCGAGCGGAAAAGGCGTAATCCCAAATCCGTTGCCGTTTTGTGTGACGGGTGGCCTGATGCGAAGGGCCGCCTTGCGCGTCGATAAACCTACATTCCGCAGTTGAACCACTGATTAACACTGATGAACACTGATCAT
>JBKGYB010000208.1:0-3716 GCA_046546295.1 Opitutales bacterium
GGGAAAAAGTTAAGTTCAGGAAGTAAACGGGATAAAAATCCCAGCTTCCACCGCGACCACGCCCGGGTTTTTCATGGGTGTCCGCAAATTGGGTGTCCGCAAATTACTGGACTGATAAGCAAAGGGTTAGCGACTTTTACCGCTTCGCCTGTTCGGCGAAATGCCCAATATTCATAAGTCATTATTGATCAGTGTCTATCAGTGTTAATCAGTGGTTCAACTGCGGAATGTAGGATGAAGTAAACGGGATAAAAATCCCAGCTTCCACCGCGACCACGTCCGGGTTTTTCATGGGTGTCCGCAAATTACTTGGGTGTCCGCAAATTACTCTGCAAATTACTTGGGTGTCCGCAAATTACTCTTCTTGGGTGTCCGCAAATTACTCTTCGAGACCGTCGCCCGACAAGCCTCCCTCCGCCTCCACCGCCTATCCCGCTCCGACTGACCACCGTCGCACCTCTCCCCCGACCCTGATCCCGGGATAAACCCGGTCGCTACAGCCCCGACCCTGATCCCGGGATAAACCCGGTCGCTACATCGATAGCAATGTTTTCGTGCCTAAAAAATCACAATCGGCGCTACCCTGATCGGTTCTCGATGGCCGCCGCCTCCTTCTCCGCTTGTTCGGCGGCTTTGGTGAATGCTTCCGCTTCTTCGGCGAGCTCTTCGGCGGCGAGGGCCTTGGCGGCACGTTGTTTCTTGGCAGCGGTGGCCCGAAGTTCCTTGATGCGGGCAAGTTCCTCGGCAGTGAGCGGAGGCGGGAGCGGCTGACCCTCTGCCGGCAGGAGCGGACGCGCCGCCCGTGTTTGGATATGAATCATCCCGGTGGCGGAAAGGTTTTGCAAAGCCTGCCATGTCGCCTCGTCAAGCACCTGTAAAGTGGGTTGGCCCTCGCGCCACGGTATATCCCGGAACAGTTGTTCCAATTGCCCGCGCTCGGTTCCCGCCGCGTTTCGGAGGACTGCGAGGAGGATCGGCGTGTCCGCCCCCGGCAACCAGCTTTCCTCGCAATGAATGAGCCGGGCGCCGAGACGCGCTTTCGCCTGTTCGGCGAAGTGAGCGGATGGATCGGAAGGCGGCGCCGGGGCGGCGGAGCGGGCGGCGGACCCGGCTGACATAACCTGTTCGAGACGCTTGAGGAAAACCTGACGACCGCTTTTCAGCTTGATGCTTTCCAATTCCCCGACCCCGTCGAGAACGCCGTCGGCGAGTTCGCGCTTCATGGCCAAACTTGCCAACATGCCATGCTCAATGGTATCCTCCGCGACAAGATTGATGACCGTTACCGACCGCAACTGATTCTTCCGCCATGCACGGGCGATGCGCTGCTCCAACTTCGCCGGATTCCACGGAAGGTCGCAGTTGATGACCACGCTGGCATTCTGGAGATTGAGACCGGTGCCGCCGGAATCCGTGCTTAGAAAGAGACGCCGCTCGGGATCCTTGTGAAAGGAGTTGATTTCGGCGCGGCGTTTCTTTTGGGGGACGGAACCGGTGTGCCACGCATACCCGACGCCCATTTTATCCGCCAGTTCACGAACCCGTTCGAGCATACCGGTCCATTCCGAAAAAACGATCACCTTGACATCCTCATCGGACAGAACCTCCTCGAGAACCCGCTCCAACTCCTTCAATTTGGGACACTCGCGGGACGGATTATCCCGGAGTATACCGGGTGAATCGCAAATCATGCGCATCATATTGAGCAGCACCATCAACAAATCCTGCTCTTTGGCGGTCAACGCCCGCCGCTTCGACTTGGCCACAAGTTCGCCGACACTTTTTTCGTAGCCCGCGTATTCCTCGCGCATCGTTTTGGTTAAAGGGATCAAATGGTTGTGGTCGCTACGGTCGGGCAACTCAGTCTCAACCTGGGCCTTGCGCCGCCTCAGCAGAACGGGGGCGACCTTGGCCCGCAAGCGGTCGAGATTCTTATAACCGGCCGGTCGGCCCCTGTCGTCCAATTCGTAATATTCGCGGTTGAAACGAAACAGCGGCCCGAGCAGGTTGGGATCAAGGAAATCGACAATCGACTTCAGTTCATCCACGCGGTTTTCCAACGGAGTACCGGTCAGCACAAACGCATACCGGCTGTTCAGCCGTTTCACCGCCTGCGCGGTCTTCGTCGACCAGTTTTTGATGCGCTGGGCTTCGTCGAGCACAACGACATCGGGACGCAGGCATTCGTTAATGTCCAGACTGTCCGGCAGAATTTGCTCGTAGTTACAAATCGTGAAAAAAGGCGGATCATCCTCCGCGTAGAGACTCGTACGTCGGGCTCGACCCCCATAAACCAGTCGCAGCGACAAATCGGTGAATTTTCGAATCTGCTCTTCCCATTCGCTCTTGAGGGACGCCGGCGCCACTACCAACACACGACGGGCCTTGCCCATCCGATTCAGCAACGCGCAGGCGGCAATGGCTTGGATGGTTTTGCCGAGGCCCATTTCATCGGCCAGAAGGGCGCGCTCCTGAAAAGCGAGGTGCAGCATTCCCTCGCGTTGATACGGATAGAGAGGGCTCCGGGTAACATGTTCCGGATATTTCCCTTCGACCACCCCGGTCTCATACTCGCGCCGACTGAGGATGCGGTCGCTCTCCCGCTCGCGTTGCGCGAGCCATTCCTCCACTTCACGGGAAACGCGTAACCCGTCTACGCGCGGAACCTCCTTCTCCAGTAACTCAGCCAAATCCTTCGGATCCGAGTTTCGATGTTGCATGCCCTCCATGTCAAAATGTTGCCGCAAACGGGGCGGTAGTTTTGCAAGGTTGCGCTCCACCCGCAGTCGGCCCGCCTCCCGGTCGGGCACAATATCCACACGCGGAGAAGGCAGTTTTTGCGCCGCCTTGAAGGCCGCCCGGCAGCGTGTGCGCAAGCGCAGCAACACGCCTTCCACATGTTTGCAGGAGCCCAGCCCGTTGATGCGGAAATCCGTACACGTACAGTAGAACTGACGCGTGCACACATCCCGGATTTCCACCTCGTAGGCCATACCGCTCGGGGAACGGACATCGAATGCGGAAAAAATCGGATGCTCCGGATCAAGATTCACGATCCGGTGCTTTTCCTCCCGGGCGCGAAGCTGCCGCCGCAACAATTCCTGCTGGTCGGTCGTCCGCCAATCCGATACCGGAGGCAAATCGGGCTGTTTGCGCGTCGGACGTTTCCTTTTTACTTTCTTACGAGTCGAGCTCATGCCTAAAGAGCAAAACACCGCAGCGGTTGGATTTCACGCAAAAAATTTCCATTGCCCCTTTCCCCGCAGGTCGAGGACAGGGCTGAAGCAATGCCCCACGTCAAAGCCAAAGGCAAGGCGGTCATCCCGCCATGCCGGCGGCAAAGCCCTGCATCAAGTGGACCAACTCCCGGGTCAAGACGGGCTGGACGCTTCAGGACTGGCCCCCATCCCCCATATCCAACCTTCGATATCCCATTCATCAGCCATCCGAAAACCGACGCAGCCGATGGCCTCTTGCCTCTTGCCTGAACTTCACTTCATCAATCGCCGCCGAGGCCTGATCACAGGCGGGAATGGCGTGGATTTTCGGTTTCCGGCCACTGGCTACGCGGTTTTGATGGCGGCGGTTTTTCCGAGGGCGGTTAAGCATGCGTTTGACGAGAGCGGAGCACGGGTTGTTTCCCGGGGGCGGCGGGACCACTGATCCCGGGGTAAACCCGGTCGCTACGGTTTTGGGGATCAGACTGGGAACCACCC
>JBKGYB010000209.1:0-3704 GCA_046546295.1 Opitutales bacterium
GAGTACGCTACTTCGGGAGGCAAACGCTTTGCCCTTCAACTTGCCACACGGTGGCGGATCAAGATGTTTACGCTTGGACCCTTATTCCTGCTCAGTTGCCTTTTTTGATTATATGAACCATGCTCTCCGAGCGTTGCGTTTTTTCGGTGAATCCTTCAACTTTCCCGCAATGGATGCTCGGGAAATCGTTGACGTGCTTGAACGGATCGCTGTTTTGCTCGAATTGAAAGGTGAGAATTCCTTTAAGATTCGTGCTTACCAGACGGCTGCGCGCGCTCTGGAGACATTGGAATCGGATCTCGGCGAATTGATCGAGGAGGGCCGACTCGCTTCGGTCAAGGGAATCGGTTCGGCCTTGGCGGATAAAATCGAAACGTTGTATCGGAGCGGAAAGCTGGACTATTTCGAAGAACTGCGTGCTTCGGTCCCGCCCGGCTTGCTCGAAATGCTGGAGATCCCCGGACTTGGTGGAAAAAAAGTCAAACATTTGCACGATGCGCTGGGTGTCGCCTCTGTCGAGGAACTCGAAACCGCCTGCAAGGAGGGACGGGTTGCTTCATTAAAAGGTTTTGGCCCGAAGACACAGTCCAATATTCTCAATGGGATTGCGAATCGCGCCGCTTACGCGCGACGGCATCTCTGGTGGAACGCCCGGGAAATTGCGGCGCCCCTTGTGGACGGGCTCCGCGAGTTGCCCGGTGTTGAGCGCGCCGAAGTCGCCGGCAGTTTGCGGCGTTGTCTCGAGACGGTGGGGGACCTCGATTTTATCGTAGCTGCGGATGCGCCCGATCCTGTAATGGAGTGGTTTACCACCTGCGAGTCGGTCGCTCAAGTCACTGAGAAAGGCGAAACCAAGTCCAGCGTCCGGTTTGAGGGCGGAATGCAGGCGGACTTGCGGGTTGTGCCATCCGAACAGTTCGCTTGCGCGCTGCATCACTTTACGGGCTCCCGGGACCACAATATTTCGATGCGTCGGCGTGCGCTTGCGCAGGGCTATAGCTTGAGCGAATGGGGGCTTGTCCCGCAGGAGGTTGAACATACCGGTACGCCTGTGACAGGTCTTCAGACAGAGGATGATCTGTTTGCCTTTCTCGGGCTGGCGAACATCCCGCCCGAGTTGCGGGAAGGGGGGGATGAAATCGAGCGGGCGGAAGAAGGGGCGCTTCCCAATCTCGTGGAAATGACGGATATCCGGGGCGTCTTTCACAATCATACGCAAGCTTCCGACGGGCGCGGCACCATTCAAACGATGGCGGAGGCGGCGGCTTCCTTCGGCTGGGAATATATTGGGCTGGCGGATCATTCCAAGGCGAGCGTTCAGGCGAACGGCCTGGATGACGACCGGGTGCTTGAGCTGGCGGAGCAGGTACGTGCTTTCAACACGAATGGAAACAATGCCGTCCATGTTTTTTGCGGGATTGAATGCGATATACTGCCGGATGGTTCGCTTGACCTTGAAGCGAGTACATTGGAAGCCTTGGACTACACCGTTGTTTCCGTGCATTCTTCTTTCAGCATGACCGAAAAAGAGATGACCGCGCGCGTGATACGAGCGTTGGAACATCCCGCCACCACGATGCTCGGGCATCCGAGCGGCCGCCTGTTGCTCCGTCGCGAGCCCTATGCCATCGACCTTTTCAAAGTGATTGACGCCGCGATCGCGAACCGGGTGGTCGTCGAAATCAATGCCCATCCCCGGCGTCTCGATATGGATTGGCGCTTCTGGCGAAAGGCGGCGGAGCGCGGCCTGATGTGTGCCATCAACCCGGATGCTCACGACGCCGAAGGACTCGGCTATTACGAAGCCGGCATTAATATCGCGCGCAAGGGATGGCTGGAAAAGGAAAGTGTTCTCAATACTCGGGGACTTGACGAGGTGCGGCGCTGGTTCCATGGGGGGCGAGGGTAGATAAATATATATGAATTCTTATTGGATAAGTGGTTTTATTTTTGGCGTTCTTGTGGGTGCGGGAGTCTTTGCCTTGATTGTTTGGCGGCGTTTTGAGCGACGCGTTGAAGTGCGAAAGCAGCGGATGGACGTGGAGGCTCGGGAGGCGCGTCTCGCTTTACAGGAGGAAAAAGCGCGGCTCGAGTTGGATTATCGTCGCAAGGAGAGCGATCTCGAACACAAGTGCAGAACAAAGGAACAGGATAACGACACGCGCGCCCGTGAGTTGAAATGGGAGGGTGATCGCCTGGCGGCGCGGGAGCGGGAGCTTGAGTCCAAAGAGAAGGACCTCGAAGTACAGCGTCGCAACACTGAGGCCAGTGAACATGAGGCGGAAAAAGTTCGCCGCCTTTACCGATTGAAGTTGCATCAAATTTCCGGAATCGACCGTGAGGAAGCGCGTCAGTTGTTCCTCAAAGCAACTGAAAAAGAATGTGAACGGGAACTCCAGGATTATCGGAGGAAACTTTTGGAGCGCTCCGAGGCGGAAGTCGCCGACCAGGCGCGCCGCATCTTGCTGGCTGCCATGCAGCGCGTTACGAGCCAGCCGATGAATGATGCTACCGCGACCGTGGTGCCCTTGCCCAACGAAGAAATGAAGGGGCGCATTATCGGTCGGGAAGGCCGCAACATCCGATCCTTCGAACATGTTACCGGCGCCACTCTGATGATCGACGAGACCCCGGATTCGGTCCTTGTTTCATGTTTTGACCCCGTTCGCCGGGAGACCGCCCGTATCGCACTGGAAGCGCTGTTACGGGATGGGCGGATTCATCCCGCCAATATCGAGGAGGAAGTCGCGAAAGCGGAGCAGGAAATGCACGCCAATGTAATTGAAGCCGGCGAGGATACGATTCGAAAGCTTCGATTGCACCGGGTGAATCCGGAAATTGCGGTCTTGCTCGGCAAATTGCATTATCGCTTGTCGAACAACCAGAACACGCTGGCGCATTCGGTGGAAGTGGCCAACCTGTGCTCTATCCTTGCTTCGGAAATCGGGTTGGACCCCGCGTTGGCGAAACGTTCCGGGCTCTTTCATGATATCGGCAAAGCGATGGATGCCGAGTATGAAGGCAGTCACGCAACGGCTGGAGCCGATATGCTGCGGCAATACGGGGAAGACCCGCGGGTGGTCAACGCGGTTGCGGCCCATCACGAAGAAGTGGCTGCCGAAAGCGCTTATGCAGCGCTGGTCAGAGTGGCGGACTCGCTTTCAGCGGTCCGGCCGGGGGCTCGTTCCTCATCGATTGAAGGCTTTGTGCAGCGGGTGCGAAGCATTGAGGAGGTTGCCGCGAATCAAGCGGGCGTCATAGAAGCCTATGCCATCCAGGCCGGACGTGAAGTACGCGTCATTGTGGAACCGGGAGAAGTGGATGATGACGGCGCCAAGCGGATTGCCCGACAGATTCGCGCTCGGATTGAGGAAGAATTGAACTATCCGGGCTCGATCGAAATCACCGTCGTCCGGGAAACGCGCTTTTCCGAAACCGCGCACTAACGATCATTTGAGATCAGGCGCCAAACGACACAGCCGGGCTCCTCCCCAATGCCGGCGCCCCGCCTTTCAACCTGCATTCCGCAGTTGAATCACTGATAAAAACTGATCAATAATGACTTATGGATATTGCCCGAGCTCGTTCAGACGTTCAGAATCCCCATCGCAGAACCGACGCCGCTAATAACTTGTAACATTTAAATTTTCGGAAATTAAAGTAGCGTGCAGCTTCAGCAAACGTTCCCGTAAAGTTTTTATAGA
>JBKGYB010000210.1:0-3699 GCA_046546295.1 Opitutales bacterium
TTGCCTGCATGCAGCCGGAACTGGAAAATCTGGCAGTGGCCTCGGGCATGCGGGACAAGCCAAGCGATAATCAAGAAAAAACGAGTGCGCCGTGATCCCTTGCGCTGGATTGGCGCTTGATGATTCCTTTGTGCGAGCAAGCGTCAACTTGTGGAAATGATCATGGTGAAGGCAGTAGCACACGATAGGAAATGGCGACACTTGCGACCGGAACTTGGGGCGGAGGCGTACGCGTGACGACAAGATTCGGAGCATGGCTGGCTGTGCTTGTGCTCGCTGCTGTTGCGGCAGCTGGCTATGCTGCGGCCACACCCCGGTTTGATGCGCCGGACGGGTGGCGGGTATTCTGGTTTGTGTTGATGGGACTGGCCGGAGCGGCCAGTGTTTTTTTGTTTCCAAATGCCCGTGCGCGAAAGGCGACTTTGACGGCAATCTTTGTGCCTGCGGTTGTGTTGCGGTTGATTCTTTTGCCCGCTGCCCCTTCGGATGATGTGAACCGTTACTTGTGGGAAGGCAAGTTGGTGCGCGAGGGGGTGAGTCCCTATGCTCAGGTAGCGGATGCGCCCGCTCTATCGTACTTGCGCGACGATTACTGGATGGGCATGAACCATCGGGACAAGCCAACCGCTTACCCTCCCGCAGCGGAATTGGGTTTTGCTTTAATTGGTGGGGTGGCCTATCATCCGATGAGTTACAAGGTCGCTTTCGTCCTTTTAGATCTGCTGACTCTCGCCGGGATACTCCTCCTGCTTGATCGTCGGGGGCTTTCGCTCGCGTATTCAGGATTTTATGCGCTCAACCCCATAGTTCTCGTCGCGTTTGCGGGTGAGGGGCACTTCGATGCATTGATGCTCGCGCCCTTGGTCTGGGCGCTCTGGATGAGTACGGAAGGGCGTCCGCGATGCGGTGTTGCGCTTGCGGCGCTGGCGGGAGGCGTCAAATGGGTCATGCTTCCGCTACTGCCGTTTTTTACAGCTCGCCGCCCGGTTGTTTGTTTGGCGATTGCCATTGTCGCACTCGCCGCGCCCGCGCTGGTATTTGCGGCGACTCTGCCCGGGCTTTGGCGCGGGTTGTTAGCATTCGGCGGCGCCGGGGATTTCAATGGCCCCGTCTTCGATATGCTTCATTACGGGTTCGGGTTTTCCCGGAGCGTTACGCTTGCCTTCGCAGGGCTTGCCTTTCTGTTGGTGTTGCTGTGGCGCTGGCGCTTGCGCGGAACCGTTGCACCGGACAGTCATTTTCGCTGGATCATCGGCGCCCTGATCGTGCTTTCGCCAACCGTGCATTTTTGGTATATCGCCTGGATCCTTCCGTTCGTTTGCCTTCGGCCCGCATTTCCATGGCTCAGTTTTACGGTGAGCGGCGCTGCTTATTTTTTCGTTTGGACAAATGCGGCTGCGGGAGAGTGGGGTTTGTACGCGTGGCAGAAATCGCTCTTTTGGGGGCCTTTCTTTCTCGCCTTGTTTTATGAGCTGTGGAGCACAAAAGGGCGGGTGCCGCTGCCACTGGGACGGTGTCCGAGGGGAAGTGAACGGGAAGAAGCGGTGTCGATCGTCGTTCCGACCCTTAACGCGGCGGGGGCGGAACTTTCGCGGGCGCTTGAAAGCATACGCGCGCAGGTCGTGGCTCCCTGTGAAGTCATTATTGTAGATGCCGGATCACAGGGCGGGCAGCCGGAAGGGGTGCAAGAACCAAGGCCGCCGGTCCGCGTATTGTCCAGCGCTCCGGGGCGCGGTTTGCAGATCGCCCGCGGCTTGGAAGCGGCGCGGGGGGACTGGGTGATCGTCCTGCATGCGGATTCCGTGCTTTTGCCGGATTCCGTCGCACAGCTCCTACGCGCTGTGGCGCGGATGCCCTGCGTTGTTGGCGGCGCCTTCGGGCAGCGCTTTCGCGAACGGACGCCGGGCCTCCTTCTCATCGAGGCGCTCAACGATTTTCGCGCCCTGTTGAGCCGAACCGCCTTCGGTGACCAAGTGCAGTTTTTTCACCGCGAAACAACGCTTCGTTGTGAGCTGATGCCGAAGCAGCCCCTCATGGAGGATGTCGAATCCAGCTGGCGGGTCCGGGAGCACGGAAGTTTCCTTTTTCTGGGACAACCATGTCCGGCAAGTCACGGCAAGTGGAAGCCCGGCGAGTGGACGGACCGTGTCCGGCTGGTTATGAAGCTGATTACGCGATACCGATGGGCGCGCTTGAAAGATCGTGCGCTTGCGAAGGAATTGAGCTACGGGATGTACCGTGAATATTACGGGCAGGCGCTTACACGTCCTGATCTTCCGTCCGAAGCAAAAAGTTTCGAAGACCTTTGATCGAGAGGAAGGTGACGTGTTTGCCCGAATTTTTCCCTTTGTGCAAAATGTTTTCACGCACGAAGCGGGTGAGGGGGGCAATATTGCACTTGCCTGGAACGTCACTCACGCATAGGCCTGTTGTTATGGACAAACTCAATGAGATCTTTTCTTTACAGGAAGCCCTGAACAAACGGATAGGGGTGGATACGGGAACGCTATCCGAGGAAGAGCAGGCCAAGTGGGTGTTGAATTATACACGGGCGATGCAACAGGAGCTTGCCGAATTGGTCGATTCCGTGCCGTGGAAGTGGTGGGCGAAGTATCAGGAATTTGACGCTCAGAATGCCCGCGTGGAAGTGGTCGATCTCTTTCACTTTCTCATCTCCATTGCCCAGGTGCTCGGAATGACACCCGAAGATGTTTACGCGGCCTACACAAAAAAGAATCAGGTAAACCACAACCGCCAGGACAGCGGCTATGTCCAAAAGGACGGTTCGGATTCAAAGCATATTTGAATTTTTACGCAACTTCACTCCGTGGGCGCCCCGGAGTCCTTTCAAGCAGGCTCCCGCCGGGTGATCAGCCATGAGTGACGACCCAATATTAATTTTGCTTTATCTCGTGGCCGCAGTTTATGTGGTTTATGAGTACTGGAGTGATTACAAGGCGCAACGTGACGGCACACCAAGTCCCACAGCGATGCCGGGCGCTGTTGCCCCCGGCTTGCGCAGTGTTTATCTTATCGGAATCGCGGGCGCGCTGCTCCTGCTCGCCTGCGAAACGGGAGGTGAACTTGCACTGGGCATTGCGGGAGAGCAGAGTAAGATTGTCTGGTATGTTCTTTTTGCGTGGCTAGCAGCTGGAATCGTGGAGGAAGTGATTTTCCGAGGCTTTCTGGTGGTGGAAAACCACGGGCGGGCTGCTTTGATCGGGAGTTGTATCGGGTTTTCCCTGCTTTTTGCTTTGGCGCACGCGCATTTTTGGGACTTGGAGGAGGGCTTTAAATGGACGTTTACGGCGAAGGCTTGGTTCACGACCAGCATTCTTTTTGCAAATTCCCTCTGGTTCTATGCTGTGCGCTTTGGTCCGTGGAACCCGCGCCGCTCGATTTTTCCCTGCATGCTCGCCCACGCGGCAAGCAATCTCGGGGTATTCGGGGTCAAGCTGTTCCAGGGTTATGTTGTATTTTAGGGTGATTCTCTCGTATATTTAATGGGCATCCGCAAACATATTCCGGCTTTTTCTTTTCAACGATCCCGTATTCCGTTTACGCCATATTGGCGGTATGCTTCACCTTTCTTTTGAGTGTCGACCGACTGCCGTTGTATTCGCCATGATGGCATGGACGGCTATGGCTCTGCTTCTCGGATAAATGGCAAGGCCAAGGCTGCCAGGGAAACTTTTTTAG
>JBKGYB010000211.1:0-3615 GCA_046546295.1 Opitutales bacterium
CCGTCTTCCTCAAAGGATGCCCGCAGTGATTCGGAAGCAGATGAAGACATCGAAGCAGCCGCTGCAAAAGAAGCTGCGCAAGCGGAAGCCGCCGAAGCAGGGGAAGAAACGGATGCAAGCGAAGCGGGGGAAGAAGCGGAAAATGCGGCGGAAGAACACGAAGGCGGCGAAGAGAGCCGAACGTCCTCCTCTTCCGGCGGAGCGCCCGGGAGACAGTCTGACGAGGGCGGATCGGGGGCGCGAACCGGCGCGGAAGGCGGGGCCGGCTCCGGTGGAAGCGCGGAGAGCGGAGCGCAAGAAGGAGCCTCGGCCGGCGATGGAGAACAGGAAGCGAGGCGCGATTTCGACGTTTTCGGCTTTGGCGGAGGAACGGGTGACAATACGGTCGAGGTCCAGCAGTCCAAACGCTTCCCGTCGAGAGACGGCTCCCGGGAGCAGGTTGAAGATTCGACTGATTCGGGCGATTCGGGCAGGAAAGAGGAGCAAGCACCGGAAGAAGCGCGCAGGCAGGACCAGGTGGAAGAGGGGGAAGGCGATACTGGAGGAACCATTCCCTCCGGTATATAAATGTTTGTGGACCATGTGCTACGACACCTTTGAAAAAAGAATAAAACCGCCGGGCGGATGCCTGTGGAAGGCGCCGGGATATGTATGTTTTTTGCAGCTCTGTGCCGCGGTGCTGTTCTTGCTTTCGCCCCTCTCAACCCGTGCGCAGACCGGAGGCGAGGACGGCCTCCGGGTGCTCGAGCCGGGGGCGATCCCGTACCTGCGCTTTCTTGAGAAGGAGCGCTTTGACGAGCGCTTCCCGGGCGAACGGGTGGCATCTGTTTCCGGGCTGGAGCCGGGCTGGTATGTTGTTTATGAGCACAAAGCACTCAACTATTACTTTGGGCCCATCCTTTTGGAATCAATCGGCAAGGATTATCTGGAGGAATTGCAGGCCATTGTGAAAGAAGCGGTGGCAGAGCGGCCCTCGATTCAGGACTACCGGCTGGAATTGAGCCGGGAGCCCTCGGTGTCCGATCACGGGAAAGAGGCCGCTGAGGAACGGAGAGAAGAGTCGGACGACGCCTCGGGAAGTCGTCCATCGGGCTCCGAGCCCCCTCCCCGTCGCGGGTTTTGGGGCTGGTTGCGCCGTGCGTTCGGGTTTTAACCGGAGCCCCTCTTGTGCGGAAGGTTTCCGTGCGCGAGTAAGAGTACGGGCGGGTGAAGCGAAGACGGGCGGGAATTCCGGCTGGACAAGTTTCCGCAAAACACGATCTATTCAAAGTTTCTTAACAGCTGTATTTACTACGTGCCCATTCAACCCGATACACAAGACCAGCCGGACGGCAATATATCCGACGGTCGATCCAAACGCCTGGTTTCATTATTTTGGCCCGGACGGCTGGACCGTGAATTTATGCGGGAAGCTGTCCGTGGCATAAATCCTTTCCAGTACCGGCTATCCGGACGGAGCCGCGCGGAGGGGGGCCATATTGTCGGCGCGGACTTTGCCGGGGTGGGGGTGGCTGTGCCTGAGGATGAACGTGGGGTCCGGGCCACGATGGACGCGCTGCAAAAGCTCGGCGTCCTCCGGGTCAGGCTTGATTATACCTATGAACATGAAAGTCGGGCTGTCCTGGTTGAAGGTCTTTTGGAGCAATTGAATGCACAGGGGGTGAAAATTTTGCTCCATCTTGTGGCTCCGGTTGCGGAAGCCGCGAGCATGCCGGATGAATATGCGTTGAGCCGGTGGCGCGAATTTGTTGCGACCGCATTGACGCGGTTTGCGCCTCGAATTGAGGCGGTTGAATTTGGGGCGTCGATCAACCGGTACCGTTGGTCCGGATATTCACTGGCCGGATTTCTGGAGGCATGGAAAATCGGTCATGCCCTGACGGTCGAGCACGGTCTTGTTCTGGCAGGCCCGAATGTCACCGATTTTGAGCCTCAGTACAATGCCGGGCTGTTGGGGCTTTTCCGGCGCAGGGACTGCTTGCCGGACATTCAATCAAACAATCTTTTTTCCGAACGGACAATTGAGCCGGAGGCATTTGACCATAAGATGGCAGGCCACTGGAGCAAAAACGCGTTGGCTTGCAATCTGATCAAAAAGAGTCATCTGCTGGCTTCCATCGGCGAACGTTTCGGTGTGCTGCGGCATTGGTCGACCTGTGCATTCTGGACCCTCCCGAGGATTGAGCGCATTCTGAAAAATCCGGAAGCAAAGCAGGCCGACTATTTGACCCGTTATTTTGTATTGTGCGCCGCATCCGGACGGTTTGAACGGATTTATTGGGGGCCATTGGTCAGTTGCCGCGAAGGCTTGATGGATCCCGGCAACGATTCCCCAAGCTCATCGCCGGAGGGGGTGGATGTGGTCGCGTGCTACCGCGCTCTGCCGGGGAGCCCCGAGGAATGGCGCCCCCGACCCGCTTTTTATGCGATGCGCGGTTTGGCCGAACGCATTCCGGGCGCGAAATATCTGGGGTCGGCAGCGGACAGGCCGGGCTTGCAGATTCATGCCTTTGAGAAAAACGGCCATGTGCTGCACGTTGCATGGACCCGGAACGGGGGGCTGGCGGAAACCAAATCCTGTTACCCGCAGGATCAGTTGAACAGCATGGAGCGCGCGTTTGCACAGAGCGGCGAGCCATTGGACGAGCCGCCGCGCACCCTGACCGAAGCGCCGGTTTATTTTGAATGGCCCAAAGGGTGGAGCCCCGGCGTGTGTTATGATGCCGATGTGTGGTCCGGTACGATCATTGCGCGCCCGGAGCAGGGAGCGGATTATTTTACCTTTCAGACCGCGGAATGGCGGGGAGTGATCCGGGCGGCCGACCTTGCCGAAGCTGAAAAACTGGCACGCGAGTGTCATCCGGGGCGCATCGGGGAAGCCCCGATGCGCAGCTCCCTCCGGCGCGCCCGCAATGCGATCTGGACAATAGCGGACCCCGTGCGCGGCGGCGGTCTGGTAGTGAAGCAGCCGCTGCGGATCGCCTGGCACAAGCGCTTCCTTGACAGAAACAAGCCGTCCAAGGGCTTGCGGAGCTGGAACGGCGCCTGCGAGTTGTTGCGTCGTGGCATACCAACGCCGGAGCCCGTTGCGATCTTTGAATATAAGGATAAACGCCGGTTCCTGAGCAATTGGTATGTTTGCCGTCATTTTGAGACGAAGCATTCGGTGCGGTCCTTTTTCATACGCTATGCGGCGGGCGAAGAAAAAGCGGAGGGCTTGGATTTCCCTGAATTTTGCGAGGCATTGGCGCCGTTCATTCGTAATTTGCACCTGCGCGGCGTCTGGTTTCGGGATTTGTCCGGTGGTAATGTGCTGGCGCGTGTTCGGGAAGACGGGGCGCTTGAATTTTCCCTGATCGATACGGCGAGAGCACGGTTTTCCAACAGACGGTTTTCCATGCGCAGACGGATTGCCGATTTGAAACGATTGACCCACAAGCTTGATCCGCAACGACAACGCGAATTCATGAATGTGTATTTGCAGGCGGAGGGGCGGCGCTTCGGTGTCGCGCAGCGACTGGCTTTTGCACTCTACGCCTTGAAAGCGAGGCTCAAGCGTATTAAGCGAAGCTTGCGCAAGCGGATATTTTCATAAAAAATAACGCGGGCGGCGGG
>JBKGYB010000212.1:0-3597 GCA_046546295.1 Opitutales bacterium
AGACCGAGGCGGTTGAACCGCCGGTGGCGGATCTCAAGCTAGGGTGTTCCTATAGCCGAGTGGATGGGAGCACCGGACTGGCTGATTGGATACGCGCTCGTCTCGGAGTAGGGGAGGATTCTACATGACCGGCTTCATTGAGAAAGATTTTGAGGAGGCGAGTTCGCTGCAGTCCGATCAGGAGTCAAAGGTTCGTGACTTGCTCGCCGTCGCGGAGCGGCTGCTTGGTGAAGGCAAGTTGGTTAACGGTCTGCAGATGGCTGTGTCACGATGGCGATCGGATGTCCGAAAGATAAATGAAGGGGCTTCGGGCACGTTGTTGATCACGGTGATCGGAACGAAGAACTGCGGGAAGAGTTCGGTCATTCGCGCGTTGGTGAAAGATCCCGGCATCCGGGAGCAGATTCCATGCGGGATCGCTTCGAGCGCAGGGACTCGGCAATTGATTTGGATCGGTCCGGAGGGACCGCAGCGGCCAATTCCAGAGAAAGAGAGGGTGTTCTCGACCGACACGGATGGCTTGGCTGATTTGGGGAGGAAGTTCACTCTTCTGGATGTGCCCGGAGTCGACGATGAGGGTGAGGGATTGTTTGACCTCGCCAGAGACGCCGTACTCGCGGCGCCCGTGAAATTACTGGTGGTGAATTCCAAAGAGCTGGAAGCGACTGGAGTGCGTCGCTGGTCGCGTTTGATCAGCGAAGGGTCCCAGGTGCTACCGGTGATAATCGGTGCTTCCGGTGATGATGCTAAAGAGGAGCGCTTGCGCCAATGGCGGGAGCGCAATGCCGGGGATTTTGGACAGACGACTTTAGCTGATCCGATCTGGATACCCTCCATTCATGGCGCCACCGATCAGGATTTGTCCGACCGAATTCGTGCTGAGGTGCAGCCCGCGCTCTCTGCCGTCATTCAGTCGATGGAAGAGCCCCAGGCGTTGCTCAGGGGACGATTGGAGGGGAGGTGGCGGCGGTTCCGCCTTGAGGTTGGAGATGTGCTGAACCCGCTTCGGCAAGGACTGGGCGATTCCTTTGAACGCTGGCAGGCGAAACAAACGGAAGCTTTGCAACGATCCATCTGCGAGTTGCTGGGGGATCGCGAGGTGGCCGCGGCAACCCTGAAAATGGATTGGCGCCTCCGGATGACGAGGCGAATGTGTGGCCTCTTTTTTCCCCAGAAAGCGGCCTTGTCGTTACTGACAGTCATGAACGGCAAGTGGGATCGTTTGACTATGGGGGCAATGGGGAGCATGCCCTCTTTTCTCATGGCGGTGACCGGGGGCATCGGCAATCTGCGCCGCCACCGGCAGATGAAGGCGGCCATTGACCAGGGACTCGCTGCTCAGCTGGAGGTTCAGAGCCGGGGGTTGTTGACCGAGGCAGCCCGCGAGCTGGAGAATCGACTGGCCAAAGTTCTTGGGGATTCCGGTGGGAACCCAACTGGAAAAAACGCCGGAAAGCTATCTTTTGACTGGCAGGGAGTGGAAGAGTTGGGGGAGTGGTTCCGCACCCTGTGGAAGGAAGAGATGGAAGCATCCGTTGCCGCAGGATCAAGAGGTATACTCGGCTTTTACGGCTTTCTCGGGACGGCTGTTTTCTGGGCCTTCCTCGCCGGACCGCTCTTCGCTCTCTATTCCACCTTTTTCGCAGCTTGGGGATCCACGCGTGTCGACGAGTTCCCGGGCAGCGGCTGGGGCACGCTCGGCATGGGCCTCTTGCTCGCCATTCTGCCCATCCTTTTACTGGCCATGGTGCAGCTCTTTTTTAGACCAAGCAATAAGCAGGTGGAGGAGATCTATCGCAAACTCGAAGAGGAATTCCGCAGTGAGGTGAAGCGTCGTTCCGAGGACGGGCGGTTGCTTCTCAAACTGGACCACCCCCAGCTCGACGACCTCGGTCGGCTCATGGAGTGGCTAATCAAACCGCCGAAGCATTGAGATTTTGCGGTCCCGATGGGATTTGGCGGCGATGTCTTCCGCAAGCTCCGCATTTTCGAGGGCGTTTTCACCATTACCATGAAAAAAGACACAGACGCCGTTCGCGGATTCCGCCTCTTTCAGCCAGTGCAAAGTCAGATCGCCTTCTATACGCTTGAACCCATGCCGTTTCATTGCCGCTTGGGAATATCCTTCCTCCGGAGG
Organism: Opitutales bacterium; assembly: GCA_046546295.1. GTDB lineage: Bacteria > Verrucomicrobiota > Verrucomicrobiia > Opitutales > Coraliomargaritaceae > JBKGYB01. The sequence continues at coordinate 2,138 of JBKGYB010000212.1, forward strand.
TAGGAACAGATATGACCTCGTGATTTTCATGCTTTTATGTGCGAAGAAATCGCATTCAAGTCACAGCTTAAAGCCGCAACAAGATCGTCACCGGTCAGTAGTCAAAGACCGTTTCGCCGCGTCCAACCTGCGTCGGGACGCCACGGCGTCATTTTAGCCTTATGTTCTTTCACGCTCTTGATGTGTTCAGGAGTTCCCAGAGGTTGCGGAATCGGGTTTTTTCGAGCGAAATGTAAAAAGCTTCCGCCAAGCAAAGATAAAAGCATACTTTAAGGCGAAAAGACAGGCAAATGCAATGACGACCCATTTAATCAACCAGAACCCGCCCTCTGATATCTTGTTTTTGAACCATTCCGTAATTCCCTGGTCTTCCATGATAGCACGATCCAGAATCACGGCGGTGACGACCCCCCCGCCTATAAGGTATTTTTTTGGGATCCGTTTTATGAGAGAGGGACCATAGTGATTGTAACTTTGTACGATCCGTTGCGCAACCCGAGGGGATTCGGCCCGCATGGCCAACTGCCCGACTCGACGTTGTTGATCGGCGGGGAGACCCTTTAGTATACGCACTTCTTTACCCGTCAACAAATCCGCCTGCCGGGTCAATAATCCCGGCACCCGCTTTTCCAGAAGAACGGCGTCGTCTCCAAACCGGCGTGCCACTCCAAGGGCCTTCTGAGGGCGGGCCGCCACATAGCGAGCTGCTTCCGGCTGCTTGGCAGCTATCCGTACGACGTTATCGCCGAATTCACGGCTGGCGCGCAAAAGGGCAAACCCTCCGTTTTCGAAAACCGCGCGTCCTTCCGGCCCATACTGGCGTAGAGCGTTTTCAATGGTTCGAGCATCCGCCCGCCGGGTGGCCTGCATGACAGTGTCCGCATTCTTGCCGGCTTGCCGATAGATGTATTCAACCAAGTCATCGGCCTGTCGCGCCAAAGGAACGAGAGGGCCGGCAATAGCTGTCGAGCAAAGAACCCCAAACAGTCCTAAGTAGAAGCATGTTTTGTATAAGATCCTCATAATGTGATAAAAAGGAAGTGGAAAATGTTATTTCCGGGTCCTGTAAAATATTTTTACGGGTGTCGTTCCAGCAGTTGCTCCACAATGCGATCACGGTTGGCCTGCCATTCTTCGATGATTTGGTTGGCATGTTCATGGACGGGCCCACGCACCTCCCGGTTAAGAACTTCACGCTGTTTATTCAGCGAGGCATCTAATTCGTTTAGAAATGATTGCCGTGCTTTTTCTTTGATTTTGTAGACGTCCCATCCCGTCCATGCGGTACCTAAGACCCCCGCGGTGATATTCAAGCCAGGCACCCAGGAAACGGAGGCGGTTGTACCGATGCGTGCAGCCATACGTGTCGCCACCGGCCGTAGGATTGTGTACATGCTTGCCAACAGAGTGCTTTTTATTTCCCCAACGCTCCGCATAATCACGTAAGAATCGAATGCCAC
>JBKGYB010000213.1:0-3576 GCA_046546295.1 Opitutales bacterium
GCGGTGTGGTAAGCGAGCACGGAATCTTCGGCGGATTTCGCCGCCACCAGCCAGGGATCGACGGGAGTGGTTTCCGGTGCGCTTCCGGGCGGCACGACCGCATAGAGCCCGCGCTTGACCCGAACAAGGTGCCCCGCCTTGAGGTGATACGACAGAAGCGACTCGCGGGTGCGCTCGTTCTGCGAATACCTGCGGTCCAGCCACGCCCGAACCTCATCCAAGGTGAAAACCGGCCGTTTCGAGAACCACTCCTCCAGTTTCACCGGAGAAGATTGACTTGGCTCTAAACTACGCAACACGCAATAAAATTACGGGTTACGAAAAACACTGTCAAGTTCCCGTTTGAATAAACCATAGTTTGATTGAAAGTAATTCACAAAACCCTTAAAAATTTTACGGATATCTGCAATAACCTTCAATCTGGGGGCCTTTTTATCGTCTCCTAGTTCGGAGACGATAAAAAGGAGATGGTTTCGATGGCCTTGGTTCCCGGTTTGCGGGGTGGTGCACTTTGACGTCTCCGAATGGCGGCTTACCGTGTGTCGGTTTACGCCCAGTTCGCGGGCTATGCGCCGGTCGCTCCAGCCTTTGCCTTTAAGCGCTCTGATTGATGAAACGAAAATCGCATGTGATGCGGCCTCAGCGAATCGCACTTGCGCCATCGATGCTTGCGGGAGGCTTGGGTTCTGTCCAGTCTTCGTCATTATGGTTGCATGCTTCATTGGAGGCGGGCTTGCCCGACTCACCCACCTGAACGGGCTCGGCTGGGCCATCGGCATCCCCTTTTTTCTAGCCCTCGCCCTTCTTAAAACGCCGCTCAATAAACTTTGCCAGACAGCATTGAAACATCGCGGAGGATGGTGGCGTGACTTATCCGGTGGACCGCGTCATGGCCGGCGCACGGCGGCGAACTTCGTGCTCGGCGCGCTCGCGCTCCCTGTGGCGCTCGCCGGTTGCGAAAAGCCCGAACTGACATGGGAGCGTGTCGAAGAAATGATAGCGCGCGATTATCCCAGCGCTCCGACGCGCGGCATCGAGGAAGTGCGCCACGAGTTGGAGGCGCCCGGATCCGATGTGTTACTGGTCGATGTGCGGGAGGAAGAGGAATACGCGGTAAGCCACCTGCCGGGAGCGATTCATGAACAGGACATAGACCGCATCGCGTTGCTCGCGGAGGCCGACCCCGAGCGCCCGGTAATCCTCTACTGTTCGGTGGGCTATCGCTCGACCGGGGTGGCGAAACAACTGCACGAGCGAGGCCACGGCAACATCCACAACCTTCGCGGCTCAATCTTCGCCTGGGCCAACCGCGGCCTGCCCCTCATCGGTCCCGACGGGCCAACCCGAGAGGTGCATCCCTACGACGCCCATTGGGGCCAACTTCTCGAGCGCAGTCAAAATTGACCCGCTCGCCGGCAAGATGCCGCCGCTACTTTTGCTAAAGTCAGAGCCATTCGGGCATTCCGTAACGCTCTTTTTTGTTCACTGGCAAGCCGCGACGCCAGGCTCAGCTATCCCCGCGCACCTGCCGGACCAGGCTGCCGGCACGAATCATTTCGATCTGGCGCGCCGAAAGACCATGGGACATGGCGTAGGACGTGCCCTGCGTCTTGTTCGCTACAGTTATACAACGCCTGATTTCTCGGGCTTTACCGCCATGGTGGAGGGCGAGACGCTTTATGCCTGGAGCGATTCGGACCAGCTGCACTTCCTTGACGAAGCCGTGCAGGGCACGGAGTTGAACCAGTTTTGGGCCCAATACGCCGAGGCCGATTACGGTTCACTCAAATTGGGCCGGCAGATCTACACGCTGGACGACCATCGATTCATCGGGCACGTGGGCTGGCGGCAGAACATCCAGACCTTTGATGCGGCGACCATCGCGTTCACCGGTATCGAGAATCTTACCGTGAACGGGTTTTACCTGGACGCTGTAAACCGGGTTAACGGCGACGACGTGGCGATGAACGGTTACGGGCTGAACACGAAATAAGCCTTTGGCAAGGAGCATGCGCTGACCGGGTTCTACTACGCAATTAACGACACCGCTATCGCCGCCTTCGACAGCGACACATTCGGTTTTCGTGCCACGGGCGCTTTCCATTTCCACGCCTGGGGGCTGAGCTATGCCTTGAGCGCGGGCCGGCAGGACGTCGATATCGTGGACGACTATGCGAGTTATTATTCGGCCGCCCTCGCCGCGACGGTGCCCGATAGCGAGATCCGTCTGGGAGTCGGGACGGAAGTGTTCGGCGAGCATTTCCGCACACCGCTGGCCACGGTGCACAAGTTCAACGGTTGGGCGGACAAGTTCGCGGCCCGATCCGTCGGGCTGGCGGGCGGCTTGAACCGCGGACTCCGCGACCACTATCTGGAAGCGGGCTACAAGATCCCAGTGGGCAAAGGCCTGACGGTAAAACTTGTCTACCACTGGTTTGAACCGGAGGAGGGCGGAGGTGAGGGCGGTACCGAACTCGACCTGCTTGCAGCCTACGAAATCAATAAGTATTTGTCCGTGATTGGAAAATACGGTGAATATGATGCGGATAACGACGCGACCGGCTCCTTCGCGGGCGACAAGCGTATGTTCACCCTCGATTTGAATTTCATCTACTGAACCGGCACAACCAGCAATGAGGCGGGCTGTTGCAACTCAACCCGCACAAAGAAACGGAATTTATTTGGGATTTGAATAATCACAGGGTCATCCACATTTTGGGCTCTGGATGTTTTTTATTCAGGAGGAACAGCAAGCCTTATAAATGCCCGTTGGTTAAAAGACGAGGGTGGTTCCGCTTCATAATGCATCCAGACACCGTCATCCTTTACCGGATTTGTTTCAATATGTGTCCATGAAGTGGACTCAGTTTTCCCGCTCCGGCGGTAGATGCTTTAATTGAGTGCCTGCGAACAAGTAAATCGTCCACCCACTCAGAGGCGGGGCGGGGGTGCTGGTGATGATACGGTAGGTCATTGCGTTCAGGCTCTTTTCCGTGCGTCCATGCATCGATTCGGGCATAGGCATGAAGGATTTCGGTCCGCCAGCAACTCTTCGATCGGTTCGTCTACCGGCCATGCGCCCCAAAGCATCATTGGATCTGACTTCCGCGCTTTGCCAACAAGCTCGGGAAAAAGGGATTGCTGCGTGCCTGGCTCGATTTGTGGGAGGTTTTGGAAAGCTTGATCGCCTTGCTGAAAAGCGCCGATGCGGCGTGCCTCGATCACCCGAGGCTTCCCATTGGCTTTGAAAAAGACCGTCCCTTCTACAGTAGCGTCATGGCCCCAGAGTGGTCGCAGGTATTCTTCGTCGAGGAATTCAGTGTGCACGTGCCCGGGCAAGGTCTGCCCATCCTTGAGTACCAGTTGGAAGTGTCCGCCGCTGTGTCGAATCTCGTTGAGTTTTCCGGAAACGACAAAAGCTTTATCAATGCTGAGATAAACCGCAATGTTCAAATTTGTAAAAGTAACTTATTCTCGCAGAAGAAAAGACGGGATCGGCGGAGGTCTTTGAGCGAGCGAGATACCCGGCCCAAACTTTTTTTGACCGATCCTACGCTCGCGCTCATAAAAGCGAAC
>JBKGYB010000214.1:0-3362 GCA_046546295.1 Opitutales bacterium
TCACACTGCAAGATCGCTGCAATGGAACCAACCTAATTGTAAGTTGTTGGAAAAAAGCTTCTTGAAAATTTTATTTCAACTTTCCACACGGTGGCGGATCAAGATTTCCGAGTCTTGCGATGGCCACCGCGCTTTCGGTCACTGATGAGCTTCTGAGAACATTTCACGCGGATTCCAGCAGTTCGAGCAGGCCTGCTTCGTCGAGGACGGGGATGCCAAGGTTTACGGCCTTCGTGTATTTTGATCCCGCGGCTTCTCCGGCCACAAGATAATCCGTTTTTTTGCTGACGCTTGAAGTCGTGCGTCCGCCCGCTTGTTCGATGCGCCGGGTGGCTTCCTCGCGGGTCAGGTTGGGGAGCGAGCCTGTGAGCACGAAGCTCGTTCCGTCAAGTTTGCCGCCGGCCGGGCGGGTGGTTCCGGCATCCAGGGTGAGGCCGTATTGTCGGAAACGTTCGATCAGTGCCCGGTTGTCTGGGTCGGCAAACCAGGCGTGAATGCTCTGCGCCATGATCGGGCCGACGCCATCCGCTTCTTCCAGTTCTTCTACCGTGGCATTCGCAAGGTTGTCGATGGAGCCGAAGCGGGCGGCCAAGTCTTTGGCGGATTGCTGTCCTACATGGGGGATGCCGAGGCCGTGGATGAGTTGCCATAGTTCGCAACGCTTGCTGGCTTCTATGGCATCGACGAGGTTTTGCGCGGCTTTGTCCGCGAATTTATCGAGTTCGAGGAGTTGGTCCTTGCTCAAGGCATACAAATCCGCGGGGTCCTTGACCATGCCGCGCTGAACAAGTTGTTCAATAACCGCGCTTCCGAGGTTGTCGATGTCCATGCAGGCGCGGCTCGCGAAGTGTTCAAGAGCCCGACGTTGCCGGATCGGATCCTGTTTGCTCTGGATGCGCCAGACCGCCTCTTTCGGGTCGCGCACCGCATCAATGCCGAGTTCGCGGAGATGCTTGCCGAAGTCAAAAGGAGCCGTGCCCGGCGGACGCTTCTCTTTGTTGACCCCGAGCACCTGCGGGATGATTTCGCCCGCTTTTTGCACCAGCACGGTGTCGCCGGGTCGAATATCCTTGCGTTGAATCTCGTCCTCATTGTGCAGGGTGGCTCGTGAAACGCGTGTGCCGGCGAGCTGGACGGGTTCGAGGATAGCGACGGGGGTAACGGCGCCGGTCCGACCGATCCGCGGACTGATTTCCTTCAACCGGGTTTCCGCCTGTTCCGCTTCGAACTTATAAGCGATCGCCCAACGGGGCGCTTTCGAGGTCGTTCCCGCCTCTTCCTGGAGTCGGCGATCATCCAATTTGATCACCGCGCCATCGGTGGGATAGGCGAATGCATGGCGCACGGCGTCAAGCTCCTCGATGCAGTGCCAGGCCTCGTCAATGCCGTCGGCCAGCCAGGTTTTTTCGAGCACGGCGAAGCCGCGAATTTCGAGCGCATCCCGGATTTCCGACTGGCAGCGGAAGAAGCGGGCCGGTTCGCAGGCGCCGGTATCGTAGAGCACGATATCGAGGCGGCGCTGTTGTGCTTGTTCCGGGTCGAGCAGTTTAATGGTGCCGGCAGCGAGATTGCGGGGGTTGGCGAAGGGAGCTTTCCCGTCGGCTTCCCGCTGTGTGTTGATTTGCTCAAATACCTCGTGCAGCATGTAGATCTCGCCACGCACTTCCAGAATGTCGGGGGCGTCTTTTATCGTTTCCGGAATCCCGGCGATGTGCCTGACATTGCGTGTAATGTCATCACCTTCGATTCCGTTCCCCCGGGTGACGGCGCGAATAAACCGGCCCTGTTCGTAAGTGAGACTGACCGCGACGCCGTCGATTTTGGGTTCCACCAGGAAGCGAAGCGGGGTTTTATCGGGAAATTGTTTCTCCAGGCGCCGGCCGAACTCGAAGAGTTCGTTGTTGCTGTATGTATTGTCCAAGCTGAGCATGGGCCGGCGGTGCCGGTAGGTTTCGAAGCCTTCCAAGCGGTCGTCACCTACGGTGCGGGTGGGGGAGTCCGCGCTTGCGCCGGTTTCCGGATAGGCGGCCTCGAGTTCGGCAAGGCGCGCCTTCATTCGGTCATAGGCCTGATCGCTGATTTCCGGCCGCGCATCCCGGTGGTAGAGGCGGTCGTGTCTTGTCAGCTCCGAGCGGAGCCGTTCGATTTCCTGGCGTGGGTCGTCCATCTGAATTGTGAATTGAAGGGGCAAACCGAAAAGTGGCAATGTCAATGCGAGTGAAAATTCTTGTTAAAATTTTTCGAAATTCTTTCGAAACGAAAGGTTGAGCTTGGTGTGTTTACCAAGATACTTTATAGGCACAGAAGATATGTCAGAAAAATTGCAAGAACGTGTCGAACAGTTGCCCCTTGGTCCGGAGGTTCGGGTCATCACGTGGAACGAAGACGGCCTTCTCGCTTTGGACAAGCCCGCGGGGGTGCGTTCGCATCCCAATGAAGAAGACGAAGATCGTCCCTCCCTGCTGGAAGCGTCCTATGATTTCGAAGAGGAATGCTACGAATGGGTGGACGAAAATACGGGTGAAGCTCGACAAGCCTGGCTGATCAATCGGCTCGATTCGCCGACGTCCGGGGTGATACTTCTCGCGCTGGACCATGAACTCGGCAGGCTGATACAAAAGCAGTTTGCCGGCCATCATGTAACGAAGGTTTACCTGGCAATAGTCCGGCATCCGCCGCGGGTGGCAAGCGGCGTGTGGAGCGACAAATTGCAGAAGAAAATTTACAACGGCAAGCGTCCCACGAACAGCCATCGTGTCGTGGCGGCGAAGGCACGCTATTCTTTGGTGAAGCGGCCGATCGGGGGCTTTCCTGTCGGGCTTTTGAAACTTGTGCCGGTCACGGGGCGAACCCACCAACTACGTGTGCAGTGCAAGAAACACGGCCATCCCGTGGTTGGCGACCGCACCTACGGGCATTTCGCGTTTAACCGGGAAGTGGAGGATGAAACCGGAGAACGGGGGATGATGCTGCATTCCTCGGAGACCATCGTGCACTACGCGTTTCATGGGAAACCGAAAACTTTTCGTGCAAAATCGGAAATGCCCAAGCGCTTTCATTCCGTGTTGCGCTTTCGTCCCGGCATGAGGACCAGCCGACCCGAATCGGAGAGCGGGCCGTTGTCCGGCCGGCGTTTCCGGGCTTAGGGGGTTGGTGGAGTCCCGACCAGCGGGCTGGTTCCCCTCGCTTGGCTCGGCGGGATTTCGCTTTGCTCAATGGGTGGAGTCCCGACCCGCGGGGCGGGTTCCTCCCGATGTGGCGGGACGGGATTTCGCTTTGCTCAATGGTAGTACATTGGTGGAGTCCGGACCAGCGGGCGGGTTCCTCCCGCTGTGGCGCATTCGCGTCAACCTAATCATATA
>JBKGYB010000215.1:0-3333 GCA_046546295.1 Opitutales bacterium
ACGCTACTTTAATTTCCGAAAATTTAAATGTTACAAGCTACTAGCGGCGTCGGTTTTGCGATGGGGATTCTGAACGACTGACCGAGCTCGGGCAATATTCTTAAATTAAAACGCCCAATGTCCATCAGTGGTTGTACTCATCTTTTTAGGTTAATCAGTGGGTGTGCTAACCTTTTTAGGATTGTGGAATTTCACAATGATGATGCCTCGGTTGTGAGCAGGCCGGCGGCGGTCAGTGCGAGAATGATGGCGGGCGCGATGCAGAGCCGGGCAACAGTGAAGGGTTTTGAGCTGACGTGAAGCCCGAAAAGAAGCGCGAAATAAAGGGTGAGTGAGGCATAGCTGAGGCTGAGCGGAAAATTTTCGGAACGGATAATTGCGCCGGGAAGCTGTGTGCTGAATGAGATTACGGCATCCATGACGATGATCAACACCCATGCCGCGTGGTTCAGGAATGCCGCCAGCGGACCGAGGAAAACCGTGCCGACGGCCAAACCACTGACACCGGTTATGATGGTCAGTCCCGCAAGGTTAATGAGCGCCATGTTGAGCAGGGCGGCGCCCGGCGCCACGTAGTTGAATAATCCGGCGCTGAGCGGGGTGCTTGCGACCCATGCCGAAAAACTGATGGCAAAAAGCAGCAGCAGTTTGTCCACGCTCCAGGCTTGGCAGCGCTGCAGCTTGGAGCGGTCCTTTTCGGGCGTCCATTGGCCGGGCCTGAAACGTTCGGTCAGGACTTCGTAGAGCGGAAGCCCGAGCAAAAGAATGCTCAGCACGACGGCATAGGAGAGTTGAAATCCGATGCTTCGCAGCTGTTCCGGGGCGATGAGCAGGACGAAAACCGCGGATCCGGCCAGCGCGGGCAAAGGCCCCCGCTGACGTTTCAAGGCATACGCGGCCCAGAAGAACGTCGCCATCAGGAAGGCGCGAATCGCGGAAGGCGAGGAGCCCGTTATTACGACGTAGGCAAAAAGAAGGGGCAGACCGATAAAAGGACTGATCGCGCGTGGAACGCGGAGCAGGAGAAGCGCTTGTGCGATCACCGCCGCTATGACCCCGATATGGAGACCGCTGATGGCGAAAAAGTGCATCGTCCCGCTCAATTGGAAGCGCTCCTTCTGCTCGGAAGTCAGCGAGTTCTTCCGTCCGAGCAGCATGGCGACATATATATTGTCCAAATCCTTGTCGGCGGGCGCGCCCAAACGAAGGGTATCATGAAATCGCCGGTTCATTCGTCCGCAGAACCGTTGAAAAAGGGAGGGCGGTCGAATGACCCGGAGCTCCGAACAACGGGCGAAACGGTAGTGGGTTCCGGTTTCCTTGAGGTAGGCGTTGAAAGCGTCGAGCCCGGCCTTCGAACGCCCGGGATCCGGCGCCGGGACCGGATAGAGCACGCCGGTTGCTTCAAGTTCGATGCCTGGACGCGGGGGGCCGTGGGGCAGGGCGTCGTATTTGACGGAGAAGTACAGCTTCCGTCCCTTGCGAAGCGGGCCGATTTCGGGGTCGGCAATGAGCCGCGCGATGCCGCTTGTGCGGCCAAACGAGTCCTTTTCCTGAAAGATGCGTTGCACCTGGAATTCCAGGGTGGTTTCACGCTCGGGGAGGGCGAGCTGCTCAGGTGGCGGGGTTTCCGGCAGTCGTATAATCCCGTAGGTCCACGCCGCGAGCGTGGCGGCGGCAATATATGCAAGAGCCCATGCGACAGTGAACCGGCGGGGAAAAGCCGTGCACAGCTTGAGTGCGAGCATGGTTGCGGCGAGCGCTCCCGCGAGAAGCAGGGCGGGCGGGGGGTGCAGGTGCGCGGCAACGACCAGGCCCAGGACGATTCCGGCCAGCGGGTAGAGGGCCGGAGCCCGGGCTTGAATGCGGCGCTGCATGAAGGAATGGAGTCAGCTCCGGGAGGGACGATGTAGAACATTGTTCAAACTTGCAAGGGCGCCGGCTATCGTAGAGTTTTTATTTATGGGACACGAACCGGATCAGGCCGGATTATTTGAATCGGAGAGCAATGAAGGCGCGGAGCGCGCGGCGCCGCCGCCTTTGGCGACACGCATGCGTCCCCGCAGCCTCAATGAAGTCATCGGTCAGGGACATATTGTGGGGGAGGGTTGCCTGTTGCCGCGCCTGATTCGGGCCGACCAGTTTGGCAGCCTTCTTTTTTACGGTCCGCCCGGTTGTGGCAAGACGACCCTGGCAGAGGTGATTGCGTCCGAGACAAAAAGCAAGTGCGTGCGTGTTAATGCTGTCTTGTCCAATGTCGCGGAACTGCGCGATATCCTTCGCCTCGCGCGCTACGAAGCTTCGAAGCGGACGATTTTGTTTATCGACGAGATCCATCGTTTTAACAAAGCGCAGCAGGATCTTCTGCTGCCGGACGTTGAAGCCGGGCATATTCGCTTGATTGGAGCGACCACGCACAACCCCGGATTTTATGTGAATCCCCCGCTCTTGAGCCGAAGTCATCTCTTCCGGCTGGAACCACTCGACGAAAAGGACATTGCCTCCCTTCTGGAACGAGCGCTTGGAGATACGGAGCGTGGCTTGGGAAACTGGCGCTGCACGGCCGACGCGGACGTCTTCCAGGCGGTGGCCGGATTTTCGGGCGGAGATTTGCGGCGAGCTTTGAATGCTCTGGAAACGCTTGTGATGAGTCATCCCGTGGGCGCGCATATTGACAGCGCGGCGGTGGAAGCATTTGCGAGCGAACGCCGCATTCGCTATGACCGGGATGAAGACGAGCACTACGACCATGCGTCGGCGCTCATAAAAAGTATCCGCGGCTCCGATCCCGATGCATCGCTGTACTGGGCCTTTAAGATGCTGGCGGGCGGGGAAGAGCCGCGCTTTATTGCCCGCCGGCTCGTCATTCTGGCGTCCGAAGACATTGGACTCGCGAACTCCCATGCCCTGACGGTGGCTTTGGGCGCCTTCGACGCGGCCGAACGCGTGGGATTGCCCGAATGCGAATACAATATTGCACACGCCGTGCTCTATCTCGCGGGCTCCCCGAAGAGCAATTCAGTCACGCGTGCGATGCACGCCGTGAAAGCATCGCTCCGCGACAAGCCCGCGCAGTCGGTTCCGCCCTGGTTGCGGGACGCCCATACGGCGACGAACCGTGCCATGGGCCATGGCAAAGATTATAAATACAGTCACGATTATCCCGAAGGTATATCCGGGCAGGAATACATGCTTGAACCGGAGATTTTTTTTGAGCCCGGAGAAGCAGGCGCTGAAGCCTCCCTCGCCCGGCGCCTCGAAACGATAAAGAAGTTAAAACGGGAGGCAAAAAACCGGGGGCAGGGTTTATCCGACAAGCAATAAAGCCAGGCA
>JBKGYB010000216.1:0-3323 GCA_046546295.1 Opitutales bacterium
TCCTGAGCCTGTCGAAGGGAGCCTGCCGAAGTGGCCGAAGTGGCCGAAGTGGTCGAACTGGTCGAAGGGAGCCTGTTTCCCCGTCCCCTGTCCCCTGTCCCCTGTCTCCTGTCCCCTGACCCCTGTCTCCTGTCCCCTGTCCCCTGTCTCCACTACTCGTGGCGCAAGGTGCGCAGGCGGTTCCATGTGGCTGCTAATTCGAAGCGCCGAAACCCTGAGATTCGACCTCCGGGAAAAGGGGCGATCGCATCCAACCCTTGTGTCTCTATCAATTCTTCAATCTTGTCCAACAATTCGCCCATTTCCTCACGTCCGGTGCAAAGCTTCGTTCCGGCGTAACAAAGCGCGGCGCCGATGCCTTCCAACTGCCCGGTTTCCACCAGTTGCTCGACTCCGGTCAAATCGATCGCTTCTTTTTCAAGCCGAATTTCCTCAACCGCCCGTACCCGCACGCGAGGCGTTCCGCCGCGCTTGCCTTGAGGCAGGAAGTTTGCGCTCGGACGCCGAGGGGAGACGCGTCCGAATGAGCCGCCACCTTGTGTTTCGCGTCCGGTTGTGAAACGAGCGGCGATTTCCCGCGCCTTCCGCGTCCGTTCAAAAGGACGGTATTCCTCCATCGTCAGCACCGTGTCGGCAACATCCAGATAATCCCCGCTCCCACCCGTCACCAGTACTGTGGAAATGGCCCATTCCTCATAAAGCTGACGGGCTTTGTCGATAAACGGCGTGATCGGCTCGCGCTCCCGCGCAACAAGCGCCTGCATGCGACGGTCACGGATCATGAAGTTCGTCGCGCTGGTATCCTCGTCAATCAGGAGTACTTTGGCTCCGGCTTCCATCATTTCGAGTATATTGGCCGCTTGCGAAGTGCTCCCGCTGGCATTCGGAGTGGAAAAATTCTCAGTGGAATGCCCGCCGGGCAAGTCATTGATGAAGGGCGAAAGATTAACGCCAACAACGGAACGGCCGTCTTCGGCGCGGATTTTTACAGCTGCCGGGTCGGCCACCACCCATTCCCGTCCGTCGCCGGGCACGTGGTTGTAGACCCCTTCTTCCAAGGCGCGCAAAAGCGTTGATTTGCCGTGGAACCCGCCGCCCGAAATCAAATTTACACCCTGCGGAAGTCCCATCCCCTCAATTGTTCCATTATTGGGACGTTCAAACGACACCCTCAGGGTTTCCGGAGCGGCAAAGGGCACGGCCCCTTGCTCCATTGGACGGTCGTCCACTCCGCTACGCCGCGGCAGCACCGCCCCGTCGGCAACAAAGGCAACCAGGCCGCGCGCGCGTAACTGTCCGCGCAACCAGTCCGCATCTTCACATGCTTCCAGGTGCGCGCGAAACGCCGCCGCATCAAGCGATTTGTATAACAAGGCGTCCGCCACCAGCCCCGGAACAGCGTCGCCGAGCAGCTCCGCCGCCTGCCTTCCCAGCACACGCCTGCCCTGTGCCGGCAGGCCCACGGTAAAACGCGCCTCCACCCCGGCATCTCCAAGTTGGACGGCCGAGCGCTCAAGCACGCACTGCCCCGGATGCGCCATCTCAATCGCGCCGCTTCCGCCGCTGCCGCGGTCCGGACGATGAGCGCGTGCGCGGGCCGCGAATTGACGCGTCAGATAATCGCGGGCCGCGTGTTCGCGGCTGCGGTTCGAGTAATGCCCGGAGGAAAACCCGGCCGTTGCCGGATCCACCCGGACACGACAACGGCTCGGGGCTGCGAACGGATCCCCCTGCACGTGGTCGATCAACAGCGTAATACCGTCGGGAAAGCGGTAAACGCCTTCAATGTCCTTGTACGCCTTGTATCCCCGGCCGTCGATTCGGCGCAGTGTTGCAAGCAAATACTCGCGGTCACGCTGTCCGGTCTTTGTTTGGTTCATGCACCCATCCATGCCATTTATGGCATTGTTCGACAACCCTGAAGCCGGCGGCTATTCTTATACCTGAAAAATGCGTCGAAGAACCCTTTTATTAATTGAATCCAGGCACGATTTGGCCATGACTGGGCTTGCGCAATTGAATTTTCGGGGCCGTCTGAACGAACACTGCGACCCACCGTCGCCCCTTTCTCAAACCACATGACATCCGAAATCATTTATTATCTGGTTGTTTTAATCGGCGGCCCGGCCATCGTTTTTATATTCTGGCGGATCATTCTGCACGCGGAAGCGACGCGGGCGAAGCGGCTCGATAACATTCCACGCTTTGACCCGATTCGAACCAGGGCGCCGAACGGCAGCGATACGGACGATGCGCGAAAGCGCGCGCAGACCAGTCTCGGGTTCCGGTTTTCCATTATTCGCCGGACCACATTTCTGGCCTTTTTTCTCATTTGGCTCAGTTTCCTTCTTGTCCCCACTGTAGGGGAAATCCCTGCGACATTAATCTCTTTCCTTATCGCAGGCGGCGCCGTCCTGGTCGGCATCGCGGCACGCCCCCTGCTTGAGAATATTATTTCGGGCTATGTCATGACTTTTTCCCGGCAATTCCGGGTGGCTGATACCGTAATGATCGACAACCAGTACGGCACGATCGAGGACATCACGCCAAGTCACACGATCATAAAACTCTGGGACTGGCGGCGGCTCATCATGCCCAATTCTGTCATGCTCAACAAAGAGGTGATCAATTACAGCACGCACGACTCCTTTATCTGGGCCTCTCTTGAATTCCATGTCGCCTACGATTCGGACCTTGATGTCGTACGCGAAACCGCCATCGCCCTGGCCCGAAGGAGCCGCTATTTTGTCGGATCCGAAAATCCCCGCTTGTGGATCCGGCAAATGAATCGGGATTCGGTCAAGTGCTGGCTCGCAATGTGGACAAAGAGCCCGGTGGACGCCTGGTCGATAAAAATGGAAGTCGCCGAAGGCTTGATCCGTGAATTCCGCAGGAAGGGGATCCGGACACACCTTTTCCTGCATCATTCCTTCCAGCCCTCGGAGGATACACCTGCATTCGATCAGGAGGAGTGAAATTGGTCTGGAAGGCACGGACGCTTCGGATCCGGCCAGCCCGGAGACGGAGTGGCATGCATATGAATTCAAGGGCAAACCCGGCCACACCGACCGAATACCGCCGCAGGTCGCGCCCTATCACCTGCGGCTCGACTGGTTGATGTGGTTCCTGCCGCTTACAAAAGAGCGCGAGCTCTATTTATCGGAGTCAGGGCGTCTCGCCCTGAGCCTGCCTGCCGTGAGCTTGCCTGTCCTGAGCCTGCCGAAGTGGTCGAACTGGTCGAAGGGTGGCGTATGGACTTTCGATGGAAGCGGGCTCCGCCGCTCAAGGGCGGGACGCCCTTGCCTAGGTCCTGAGCTGGTCGA
>JBKGYB010000217.1:0-3308 GCA_046546295.1 Opitutales bacterium
GGAGGAAAGAGGTGAATCCAATGTGCCCACATAAAGATCCGAAGTCCCGATCTGCTGCGTGTTTGAGGTTACTGACCGGGTTGAGCTCGCGCCATCCGGGTCGTTGCTTTCATAAAACGTAACGGATGATCCTGTGGCCGGTTTTAAATGTTCTGCCGAAATGAAAACCTCATCGCTCAGCATGGTCAGCCAGTGGCCATTATTATTGATTCCTACCCCGGATAAATCAAATTGATCCGCGACAAAAGAGGAATCGTTCGCGAAGCGGTCGTTTTCGTCAGTCGTAAACCCATCAATGTTGATGGCCGATGCGACTGACACCGAACCCAAAAGAACCAAGCCGGCCACGCCGTAGCGCACACATTCGGAGCTGGTTATACATGACATGCTCAAACGCTAGTCATCAGCTCTTAAAATTCAAGCTCCTGCAAGGCGATTAAGTTGTTATTTACGAATAACTTACATTTTAGTGTTTTGAGCAAAGACTCAAAACATACTCAACCCGCACCGCCCCTTCAGATCTCCCGTGGTCCGGTATACACACGGGGCACGCGTTTGGTGATGGAGCACAGGGTTTCCCACGGGATGGAACGCGCTTTTTCGCTGAATTCCACGGCTGTAATTGCCGCTCCTGCCTGGGAGCCGATCAGGACCGCGTGATCGCCCGGCGCGACTTCCGGGAGATCCGTCACATCGACGATCGTCTGGTCCATGGTCACGCGCCCGAGAATCGGGCAGCGCCGGCCCCGGAGCAGGACATCGCCCGAATTGCTCAGGGCAAGCGGCACGCCGTCCCCATATCCCGCGGTAAGTACGGCGACGCGCGAATCCCGGCGCAGGCGGTGGGTGCGGCCATAGCTGATGTCGGTGCCTTTGGGCAGGTGCTTGACGATGCCGACGCGGGTGAGAAAGCGCAGGATCGGTTCGACGCGTACGGCGCCGAGGGCGGATTCAGGGTAGGGCATGATGCCGAACTGCAGCAGCCCCACGCGGACCGCGGTAAAAGGTGTTGCGCCGCGCAGAGACGCGAGGCTCGCGGAATTGTCGGCATGGACCAGCAGGTTGTCCGTCGCATTGCCGGCGAGGACGTCCAGCAGGCGGTCCCGTTGTGTCCGGGTAAAGGCGCTGTCCTGGTCCGCGCTCGAAAAATGAGTGTAGATACCTTCGAGTTGTAGATGGGGATACGCTTCCAGCCGGTGGAGCAGCGCGTGCGCCTCCGTGTGCCAGACCCCCAGCCGTCCCATGCCGGTGTCGATCTTGAGGTGAATCCTGACCCGGGCGCCGCGTTTTTTTCCGAGCGCATCAAGGCGTTCGGCTTCCGCTTGCGTGCTGATCGTTGCGATGAGATCGTAGTCGAGCAGCATGGGATCCTCTTCCGGGAGCAGGGGGCTGAGCGCCAGGATCGGCCAGCCCGCGCCCATGTGACGTATTTCCGCGGCTTCGTTAACATTCGCGACGGCAAAATAATCGACCCCGCTTTGCATCAGGCGGCGCACGATGGGCTCCATGCCGTGCCCGTAGGCGTCGGCTTTGACGACGGCAATGTAGCGCACCGCTTCGGGGAGCGCTTTCTGGATATGCTTCAGGTTGCGCTCGAACGCGGCCAGATCAATCTCGGCCCAGCAACGGTGTGGAGGAAAATGTGACACGGAATGAAAGGATTTAGGTTTATCCCGCCTACTCCTGCGGCGGCGGCGCCCGGTGGCGCTCGGGCTGCCACTTGCGAAAGGCGGGGGCGGCGGATGCGTGCAGTTCCACGCCCTGCGTCCGGATCAAGATAGCGGGGATGCGCATGACTTCGGGGAATCGCTCCGGCTCATAGTTCAGCGGGATCGCGTTTTCCGGAGGTGGTTGCCATCCCTTGCGCTGGGGCAGGTGAAAGATGGGTCCCTTGTATTGCTTGAGTACGGGGTCCTCCAAGGTTTCGGTCGGACGGCGACAGCCGCCTTCGATGCGGACCGCATTCCAGGCCCCGCGCTTCCAGTCGGATACAAGCAGTGCGTCGGAAGGCGCCGATTGATCATTCAACAACAGCGCCGCCGTGAGCTGAAGGCTGTCATAGCCGAAACAGGGCACGTCGCCCGGCACGGTGCGCCGCCATGTTTCAACCGCCATGGCGCAAAGGCGAAGCCCGAGCACGGAGCCCGGGCCCTGGCAGTAAATGAAACCGCGGATCATTCCGAGTTCGACAGTCGCGGCGTTCAGCGCCCGTTCCACCGCCGGGAAAAGACCTTCAAGCGCGGGTTGTCCGCCCGGCTGCCCGACAAGCCTGCTTCCGGATCCGTCCGGAACACCCGCAAAGACATCCGCCGCACTCCCGTCTATAAGAAGTGCCGGCCAGCGCGCCTCTGCAATGGGTTTGTCCGGTGCCATGTCAATCAGGGCAACGGAAATGTCCCTGTCTCGCAAGCTGTAATTCCCGTGAGTCGAGCCGCAACATAATGCGAACTTATAACTCCCATTGCAAAAACTTAACCTTTTTGGATATTCAATAAGATTTCCTTGCTTTAAGTGATTCCAAAGGTTAGCAATGCTTATTGTGAAATTAAAAGAAGCGAAACACAAAGTCTGGATGACGGAAGGCGGAGAGGCGGTTGCTTCGGTCGCCTATCGCGCGTCTGAAATAGTTGCGATTTATCCTATCACGCCTTCTTCCGGGATGGGTGAGATTTGTGATGAGTGGGCGTCTGCCGGGCGGCGGAACATCTGGGACGGGGTGCCGGACGTTGTTCAGCTGCAGTCCGAAGGCGGTGTGGCTGGAGCGCTCCACGGCAGCATTCAGGCCGGCGCCATGGCCACCACATTTACGGCATCGCAGGGGCTTTTGCTCATGATCCCGAATATGTATAAGATTGCGGGTGAGTTGACGCCGTTCTGCATGCACGTCAGCGCCCGGGCGCTCGCGACGCATGCGCTTTCAATTTTCGGGGACCATTCGGATGTCATGGCGTGCCGGCAGACCGGTTTTGCGCTGCTCGCGTCCAATTCGGTCCAGGAAGCCCAGGACATGGCCTGTATCGCCCATGCCGCGACGCTTCGCTGCCGCATACCCTTCCTCCATTTTTTCGACGGCTTCCGGACCTCGCACGAAATCAACAAGATTGAATCGTTGCCCGACGAGGTTATCGAAGCGATGCTCGACGAGACGGCGATCCACAAATTCCGGGAAAACGGGCTCTCGCCCGATCATCCCACGGTTCGTGGAACCGCCCAGAATCCGGACGTGTTTTTCCAGGCCCGCGAAGCGGCGAATCCATACTACGACGCCTGCCCCGATGTGGTGGAGGAAGTCATGGAGGAATTCGCCG
>JBKGYB010000218.1:0-3289 GCA_046546295.1 Opitutales bacterium
GGGACTGATAGAGAGTAATAGCTTTTTTTAAACGGACCACAGTCCCGCATAGTCGGCTGTAACAGGTTTTCTTTCGTAGCGTGCGGTCTTCAGCAAACGTCCCCGTAAGGTTTTTATGGAGGCTAAAACGGACGTTTGCTGAAGCCGCACGCTACTTTAATTTCCGAAAATTTTAAATGTTACCCGTGGAATTCGTGCCAAAGTCATTATTGATCAGTGTTTATCAGTGTTAATCAGTGGTTCAACTGCGGAATGTAGGGTTAACGCTTATGGGGGGGCAAACCCGGTCACTACGGGCCACCGACGACCGACCACCGAAAACCGGCGCAGCCGGTGGCCTCCTGCCCCCTGTCTCCTGCCTCCTGTCTCCTGCCCCCTGCCCCCTGTCTCAGGATGAATGGGACTTTTCCGTCGAGCCGCTGCGCAGGTGCGCCACGACGTCGGAAGCGTGATAGCTGTCTTTCCCGGGCGGGAGAAACTCCGCGATTCGCGCAACATCGTCGCCCACAGTGATAAAAGCGGGCTCCTCGCCGTCATCCCGGATCTGGGAGAGCCCAATATCCCCGAACAAGCCGTTGCAGATGCATGCCCGGCCTTCCGTAGCCTCCGGGCGTCCGCCCTTGCGCACATAGTCGTCCACAGGCTCGGCGGGGCAGCGATAGCCGATGCTTCCGTCTTCCTTTCGGTAGAGCGTGCGCAGGTACCCGAGATCGCAAATGCGCTTCCTTTGCTCATAGACGGATTTTTCCGACAGCGTGCCTTCGGCTTGAAACGCCTTGATGGGAAATCCGGTCGGTGAGGCATAGGGGTCGGTAAATACGCGGGTCGTCCCTTCCCGGCTCTGGCGGATCGCCTTTTTCTTGATTTCCGGCAGCATGCCGGATTCTTCGCAGAAGGCGAATGCCGTGCCCACCTGTATGCCGGTGGCGCCGCGCGCCTTGGCTTCCTCCAGCATGCCCGGGCGTCCGTACGCGCCGGCCAGCCAAAAGGGCAGACCGAGGTCATGGATGCGCTTCAAGTCCGGCAAATCGCGTTCGTTGAAGACGGGTTCTCCGGATTCACTCAACTGAAGCGCGCCGCGCGGCGGCGCATTGTGCCCGCCTGCCGGTGGCCCTTCGACAATCAAGCCATCCACTTTGCCGCTCGCGCGAAGGGCAAGCGTTTTTGCCAGCACGGTGGAAGATACAATGCCGATAAAGGCCGGCCGTTTCATGCTTTCGGGGCCGATGTCATAATCCCCGGGGTTCAGCTTGCTGACGAAACGATCATCGTCACGCGCCCCTTGTACATCGAGTTTCAATTCCGCTTCTTCGCCCGCGGCCAGACGATCGAGGGCGCCCGGGATGGAGCGGGGGATGCCCGCTCCCATGAGCACGTAGTCCACGCCCGCAAGCATCGCTCCAAACAGGGACGCGAGTGTGGGAATCTGGATTTTTTCCAGTAGATTGATTCCTATTTCTCCATTATGCCCGCGCTTGGCGAGGTGTACTTCCACGAAATTCGCGACAACCGTCAGGTCGATAAACGCCTTGTTCGCCAGGTTTGGAACCGGATTCAGACGGAACGGCGCCTCCGCTTCCTTGCCGCCCGGAATAAAGTATTGCTTCAGGACTTTTTCAGCGATTTCAGGGATGGGGAACGCTTTTAACGCCTCACGGAAGTGTCCTTCGCTGTCGCCGGTCTGAAGACGGCGCGCCAGTACCGTAGCAAGCCCCGTGCCGGATACAACGCCGAGATTGCCGGCCCCGGTCCGGGAAACGGCGCGTGCCAATGACCAGTCGGAAATAGCAACGCCCATCCCGCCTTGGATGATGTCGGGTAGAGAAAACGTAGAAGCTGACATGCCCTTACAATGAAATGACGCGTCTCTCCGTCAACGGAAATTCCCGGTTTAAAAACCTTCCATGCTTTTTTCGGGGGGCATTTTGTTTACGGGTCGTCCGGAAGTGAGGAAGCTGGTGTCAGGAAAAAGGAAAACCTGGCGCCGCCGCTGATGTTGGAGGCAATGTGAAGCTGAGTTCCGTGATGCTCCAGAAAGCGGTGGATCAGATAAAATCCGATTCCGGTTCCGGCTTCCCCCTGAGTGCCGGCGGCGCTTTCAATCCTTTGTTTTTGAAGGAGTTTTTCGACTTGAGAGGGCGAAAGCCCGGCCCCGTTGTCCGAGACGCTGATTTCAAGGACATCTCCCGCAGGAACCGCGGAAAGTTCGATACGACCGTCTTCCGGCGTGAATTTGATTGCGTTGCCCAGCAGGTTGCGAATGACGGAGCCAAGCATTTTCGGGTCGGCCTTTACCGGCGCCGCTTCGGTCATGTTGTGAACCAGTGAGATCCGTTTATTTCGGGCCGGGGTGCCCAGGATGCGGAATGCCTGCTCGACTATGTCCAACAGGTTGAATCGCTGGAGCGAAAAATTAAGGCTGTCGGCCTCAAGCGTCGACCATTCCAGCAAATTCACCAGCATGGCATGGGTTTCAGTGGCCGATTCTTTCAAGGATGTTAGAAAATCCCGGATCTCCTCCTTGTCGAGGCGGCCCTCGTGACCTTCAAGCAGTTCGATGACGCCGAGAAAGCCCTGAAAGGGCGCGCGCAAGTCGTGGGAAATGATGCGGAAGAGTTGATTCAAACTCTCGTTTTGTTCGGCAAGGAGCTGGTTGGACCGACGCAGCTGGAGCTGTGTTGATACTTGTTTTGCCAGAGTCGTGAGCGCTTTCAGTTGTTCGGAAGTCAGTTGCCTCGGCTTGTTGTCAATGATGCAGAGTGTGCCGATGGGCTGCTGCTCCCTGCTATAAATGGGGACGCCCGCATAAAAACGGACGAAAGGATCGTCCGTAACCAGCGGATTGGTTTTGAAACGCTCGTCCTCCAGCGCGTTCGGTATAACCATGGCGCCTCCGGACGCTTGCCGGATACAGTGATCGCAAAATGCGATTTCACGGGGAGTTTCGCTCAGGTCAGTGCCTGTTTCCGCCTTGAACCACTGGCGCGATTCATCCACCAGCGAGACCAATGCGATCGGGGCATTGCAAAGCTTTGCCGCCAGCTGGACGAGCTCGTCGTAAGAAGCTTCCGGCGGGGTGTCCAGAATATCGAGAGCATGGAGACTTTCGAGCCGTTCGCTCTCATCGAATGGTTTTTTCGGCATGTAAGGGCGGAGAATGGGAGATAAATAGAGGATATGTTGAGAAGGAGTATTGCCTATGCCGGGCACGTTGGCAAATACTCCCAAATCTTTTGCTCTTGGCCGGAAGAGCGCCGAATTTTCTCGCTTTATGGCGGAGCAATGGGTT
>JBKGYB010000219.1:0-3288 GCA_046546295.1 Opitutales bacterium
GTGGAGTAGTGGAGTGGTGGAGTGCCGACCCGCGGGGCGGGTTTCCATCGCTTGACTCGGCGGGATTTCGCTTCGCTCAATGGGTGAGGGTGGAGGGGCCCCCTTACTCGTCGTCCGCTCTCGTCGACCCTCAACCGGTCTTCCGCCGGCTCTTCGCCTTTTCCGAACCCGCGGCGCTCGAAGCATCCGGCTCTTCGGCTTACGAGAACGGTTGGCGCGTTTTGCGGGCGGCACTCATTCCCATTGCCGTACGAGTCGTTGCAAACCCACCCTCAAACCGAAATAACACGATTGTATGAATAAGCTCCCATAAGCGAAAAAAAAGCCGTTCCCTCTACAGGATTCTGTCGGCAAAGCCCGACAGAATCCTGGCCTCGCGTTCATTAGAATCCGCCTCCCCGGCCCCGGCCGCCGCCGCCTTGGAATGCATCGCTCCCCGCCTCATTTACAGGCAGGAGAAGAAGGCCCGCAATGAGGAGCAACCCTAACAAGAGCGCCAGCCATAAGCGGTACAGCCGTTTGTTTGCCGCAATTCGTTTCAGCCATTGCACATTCAGGGCAAGATGCAGCGCCACCAAGGCGACAAAACCCAGTCCCAGCCAGAAATGCAGGTCCCCCCAATCATGCCGGTCCCAGCCGAGCACGGTCTGCCCGCGACCGCCGCCCCCGCGCGAAGCAGGCGGAAGCCGCCAGGTCATCAGGGCGCCGGTCCCAAGCAGGAGGCACAGGCAGAAGTAGAGCAGGAGATTGATCACCCGCCTTGCGGGGTTTTTAAAATTTTGCTTCATAATAATCGCTTGGCTCGTTCTTAACAAGCCAAGCATCGCGCAGGCGGGCGCAAAGTTGCATCTTCATGCCGAGAAATAAGCCCGCCTGCTCGGAGCAATAAGGCGAGGGTCCGGAACAAGCGACATCCAATTTTGGGTTGAGCCGTAAAACAACGCGGAATTCGATTGCCATTTGCCGGCGTTGGGGTTGCTGTAGGGCATTAACGTTCGCGGTCTGCGCGTACGGATGACGGCGGGGCAGTCTCCGCCGTCACCAATACAACCCCCAAGTCCGCTCGCGTTTTGGGCCGATCCCGAAAACAGGCATTCTTCGCAAGCCGAACCTTACCAAATATTTTTTATGGACATTGCACTTGTCTCCGGCGCCGACACGACTCTCGGAATCCGGATAATTGAACACCTCCTCCAACAAGGTTGCCGGGTACACGGCATCGGTAACAACTTTTCAAAAGTCGGCCTGAACGACCCGAATTTCGTCGCACACGCCGTGGATTTGACCGACACCGCAGAGCTTGCCCGCGTGACGGGCGAGATTATCGAAAAAGAACAGGCGCTGCACATCCTGGTCCATTGTCTGGACGTGACCCCCGGGGCGTCTTTTGAGCGCCTGCCGGTGGGCAACCTTGAGGCGGCGCTGACCATCGGCCTCCTCGGGCCGGTGCTATTGACCCGATTGGCCCTGCCCAACCTCCTGCGCTTTCGCGGGCAACTCATCCATGTCATTCCGGCAAATAAAACCGGACACCCGCCGAGCGGTCTCAACGCGCTAATCGAAGGCGCCTTGCGTGAACTGAACGGCGCGCTTTTCGACCATGCCCGGGATTCGGGGCTTCGTGCCACCAACCTTATTCTCCGGCAGAATGCGGAGCAAGCCGAGTTCGCCGGCCCCGAACAAGCCCGGCAATCCCGCGTCGACCCGAAGGATTTGGCCCGGGTGATGGAGCGGCTGCTCGATCCCGACCAGTGCAATGTTCCGGCTGAGATCGTCTTGCACCCCCGCATAAGCGGGCATGCCAAGGCCGCATTGCCCGAAACGCCACAGCCCGTGGACCCCTACGAAAAGGTTGTGCTGCCCCCGAAAGAATATTTCCCCCCCGAACAGGAAAGCATCCCGACCAAGGAGAAAGAACGTATCGACCGGACGATCCCGTACTCCGATGAAGAAATGGAAGAGCGGATTGCCGCGGCGATTGAGGATTACGAAGCTCACCCCGAGCGCTACGAAGAGAAATCCGAGACCCCTGAGGACGCCCGTCGGGAGCATCGGCAAGGAGACAAAGAAGACCGCGGCGGCGGTGGCGGCGGAAGCAAATCAAAACGCCGCCGTCGGCGTGGTGGCGGACGCAATCGTAAAAAGCAACAGTCCGGACAGTCCGAACAGTCCGATGCAATCAACAAGCCCGACCGGCGGGAAACAGGGGAGGAACAATCCTTGCCTGAAAAGCAGAGGAAGGAGGGGGAAAAGAAGCGGGAACAGCAGGCTCCTTCGGAAGCCTCGGCGCCTGAAGCGCCGCAAGCCGCATACGAGCGCGCTCAAACGCGGGAAGGGAGCGCCGGGGACAAGGCGCCCGCTTCCGAAGAGCCGCAACCCGTAAAGCGAAAGACCGCCAAAAAGAAAGCCGCGAAAAAGGCGGTCAAAAAAGCGGTCAAAAAGAAAGCCGTAAAGGAAAGCGCTTCGAAAAAAACAACAAAGAAGAAGGCTGCGAAAAAGACCGTGGCAGACCCATCCGAATGATGCCGCGCCGCCCGTCGCACGATTTCACAAATTGTTTACTTTCAAATACTTTCGGTTGACTTTTTCTCGGTTTTCCGTTTGTTGGCAATTCACGTGCGCATCTTCTTTGCGCCATGTAAACAAACCCGAAACAAAACAACATTCATTATGAAAAAACAATTCATCAGCATCCTATCCGTTTTCGCATCAGCGCTTGTCATCGCACATGTCTCACATGCGGAGGCGGGGTTTCAGGCCTCCCTTACTCCGGAGGTTGCCATTGTTGAACGCGGGGACACCGTTGAAGGCTTGGCGCTCAATATTTGGGGCGAAAACGAAGTCCGCGGCGTCGACCTCGGCTTTGTAAACGGTCAAGTCGGCGACAGCTCCGGCTTCACTCTCTCGCTGCTCGGCGGTTATGCGGAAAATTACAGAGGGGTTCTCTGGGGCGGTTTCTTCACGGTTTCCAGGGGCGACGTTATCGGCTGGCAGGCGGCCACGGTGAACATCAACCAGGGCAGCCTGAAAGGTCTTCAATCCGGACTTGTTAATCTCGGAGTTGATGTAACCGGCGTACAACTCGGCTTCGTCAACTACACCCGGGACCTCCACGGCGTTCAAGTCGGGCTCGCCAACGTTGTCGAAAGCAACGAATGGTTCAAGGATCTTCCCAATGACCTGGCAAAAGGATTCCCCATCGTGAACTGGTCGTTCTAAGACACAATTATCCATATTCAATCGACAAGCGCTCTGCGCCCTGTTGGGGCGAAGAGCGCTTTTTTATAC
>JBKGYB010000220.1:0-3253 GCA_046546295.1 Opitutales bacterium
GGTTGCAACGAGCGCCTTTTCTACCTGCGGCAATCGGGGCAGGTTCCGTAGACAATGGTCTCGGAGCCGGTGGCCTGGAACCCCGGATCCAATTTCGGGAAGTTGGTGAGTTTTTGCGGTTTTAAGTTAAAAACCCGTCGGCAAGAGGAACACAGGAAGTGTGGATGATGCGCAAAAGTCGGGAGCTCGAAGCGGAGCGGTTGCCCGGGATAGTCCAGCTTTACGATTTGCCCCTCTTTTTCCATGTCGTCCAGGGCGCGGTAAACGGTTGCGAGACCGAGTCTTGGGATTTTTTCCCGGCCTTTTGCATGGAGTTCCTTGCGTGAGAGCGGACGACCGTGTTCCAAGAGCACGTCGAAGATGGCTTGGCGTTGGCGTGTATTGCGTTGCATGACGTCTTATTGGAGCCGTCGCCATGGTATGATGGCTCGCTCGTTTTCGAATTCCAGTGTTCGCGCCTCGATCCCAAAGGCTTGTTCCAGATGCGTCGCTTGAAGCACGTGGTCGGGAGTGCCGGAGGCGAGGACCCGTCCCTCGTTCAACAAAAGCAGACGGTCGCAGAACCGGGAGGCCAGCGCGAGGTTGTGCAGGACCACGACGATGGTCATGTCGCGGGACCGCACATGGTCGCGAAACAATTCCATCAATTGCAGCTGGTGATAGGGGTCCAGCCCGCTCGACGGTTCGTCCGCGAACAGCAGGATCGGATCGCCCGCCAGTGCGCGCGCCAGCAGAACCCGCAAGCGCTCGCCCCCGGACAGTTCGGTTACCGGGCGCTCGGCAAGCGCTGTCACATCGACCGCGGCCATTGCTTCGGCGGCGGCCTTCCGGTCGTGTTCAGCGGGTCCGGTCCAGGGGGGCAGGTAGGGCAGTCGGCCGAGCATGACGACACGTTCGACGGACATCGGCCAGAAGCATTCCGCGTTTTGCGGGAGGTAGGCGATTTCCCGCGCCCGCATGGCCGCGGTATAGCTGGAGAACGGGCGCCCCTGAAATTGGATTTCTCCCGCGTCCCGTTCGACAAGGTTCAGCATGCCCCGGATACAGGTGGATTTTCCCGAGCCGTTCGCGCCGATGATGCCGAACATTTCACCGCGCTCGAAGGCGGTGTCCAGGGAATGCAGAACCTTGCGCCGGCCCAGGGTGACCTCGAGGTTTTCAACCTCGAAGAGCGCGTTACCGGTTTTCGTGTTTAGATTGTGGCTGTTTTCGTCCATTCGGAGGGCAATAATAAAGGAGGCGGCTTTCAGGGATACATCCGGCGCAGGCGGAAGATGAGCCAGAAGAAGAAAGGCGCGCCGAGGAGTGCGGTTAGCACCCCGAGTTTCAGTTCATTTTCCATGGGCAGGAGCCGGATGAATATATCGGCCCAGAGGAGGAGCAGGGCGCCCCCGAGCCCCGAAGCAAGGAGCAGGCGGGCGGGATCGTATTGGACCAGGGGGCGCAAGAGGTGGGGAACCACCAGACCGACAAAGCCAATGGCGCCTGCGGCTGCCGTGGCCGGTCCCACCACCAGAGCGCAGCCCAGTATGAGGCTCCATCGCAGGCGGGTCAGAGAAATCCCGAGGCTGGCTGCCGTGTCGTCGCCCAGCGTCAATCCCTGCAAGCTGCGCCGGCACCCGAGAATGAGCGCCGCTCCGATGGCCATCAGCGGGGCGGCAAAAGCAATATGGTCCCAGCTCCGGTCGGCTACCGACCCCATGAGCCAGAAAACAATCTCCCTTGCCGCGTAGGCGTTGGGTGAAAAATTCAGGACAAGCGAGGTGAGTGCGCCCGCCAGGGAGGACACGGCGACACCGGCGAGAATGAGCGTCTGGATGCTTCGCACCCGTCCGGTCAACCATGCGATGAGAAATGTCGCGCCGGCTGCGCCGATCAATCCACCGAAAGGTATGCCGAATGTAAAGCCGGTGACTTGTAAAAATCCGGAGTGTAGCACGAAGACCGCGCCCAAGGCCGCGCCGCCGTTTATTCCGAGAAGCCCGGAATCCGCCAGTGGATTGCGTGTGTAGCCCTGCAGGGCGGCGCCAACGAGCCCGAGGCCGCCGCCGACCAATAAAGCCAGAAGCGTGCGGGGCGCCCGGAGTTCGCGCACGACGGTCCCCATCGGTTCGTCCGTGACAAAGAGCCAATGCAGCACATCGGGCGGGGAGAGCCAGACGGTGCCAATGCTCAGGGAGAAAACAGCGCTCAGTAAAACCGCGGCCATCAGCCCCAGCGGAAGAGCGAATTGTTGCAGGCTGTTTTGTTCGGGTGGCATTATGGTTGTTGTTTTTTGGATGACTCCAATAGCGTTTCCGACTGTTCCCACAGGTATTCGGCTGCGCGCGGGGTCAGGTTGTTGCCGTTTAGTGTCCAACCCAGTGGCAGGTGGATGATATGAGGCGGGTCCGGCAGATTTTTCAGCGCCCGGTGCTCCAGAAGCAGGGCGTCCAGCGTCGGATCGTTCTCGTAGTAAGAAAGGAGGATTAAAAAGTCCGGTGGCGACAGGAGCAGTCTTTCAAGCGGGAGTTCGGCTTGGCCATGTATGTCGAAGGACAAGGCGTGGTTTTTGAAGCCCGCCGCTTCGAGTATGTGGTGCAGGAGCGTCCGGTCGCCCATTGTGTAGCCCCCTTCTCCGTACACGAGAGCTGTCGGACGGAAGCCCCGGGCTCGGGTCTTTTTCCTGAGGCGGGCCAGGCGCTCGTTCATCTCCTGGATCAGCGCCTCGCCGCGTGCCTCGACCTCCAATATTTCGGCAACTTTTCGGATGAGTTCCCGGCATTCCTCAAAATTGTGGGCGACAGGCAGGCGAACCACGCGGATTCCGGTTTTTTCAAGCAAGTTCGTGGTCTGGCGTTTTGTATATTTCCCGGAAAAGACGATGTCGGGTTCGAGACGCAACACGCTTTCCGCCGACCCGAGCGTCGATGGAAATTCGGACGCCTCGTCGGCGAGCGTGGAAAGTTCCGGGTCGGTGGCAAGATTGGAGAGCGCGACGATGCGTTCGGGCTCGGCGAGCTGCAGGACAAGTTTGTCCGCGGACAGGTTGATCGAGACGATGCGTTCGTAGGCGCGCGCCTCTTCCCCTGCCGGAAGTGGCTGGAAAAGAAACAGGCACGCCGGAACAAGAGCGCCGCTGAGCGCCCGCCGAATGCGTTGATGGAAGAAGGTAAGCATTGTTGATAAAATATTATCAACAACAAAAAGTCGTATGCGCCGGTAGCATTGTCAAAAGAAATTCAGGCACGAGCCGGGGGCGCCGGCTGTTTTT
>JBKGYB010000221.1:0-3240 GCA_046546295.1 Opitutales bacterium
TATCTGCTCGAAACACCCTGAAAATCAACCGGACGACTGAGCCCACTGGTTGAGTGTCTGGTCTTGTCAGCGTTCGTGCGTAAATCTCATCGTTGTCGATAAAAAAGGCGCTCATTCGCAAGGATTTTCTCTTGATGCCCTGTATACTGACTGGAGGAATCTAAATGAAAATTCTTTGCGAATGGCTGTAAAATCAAAAAAACGCTTTACAAAACCGTTGAAATGCTTCTTTTTCCATCGTTTCACACATTATTTCATCAATCTCGCAATCATGGGTAACCTGAAAAAGAAACGTCGTCTCAAGATGAACAAACACAAGCGCCGGAAGCGCTTGAAGTCGAACCGCCACAAGAAGCGGGTCATATAGGACGCTCTCCGTCCTATAACAGACGCGAATCCGGAGAGCGTGAAGTAGTCAGCGAGCGGAGGTAGCACAGGCTTCCAGCCTGTCCTCAAACCCAGCCACAGCCAGGACGGCTGCGCTACCCCATGGCGGGGGCGTTGAATTCCGACTGCTGGATTTAGGATTATGGCCCAAAACGTAGCTGTATATCTTGCGCATCAAGCCGGGAAACACCCGGATGCATGTGCGGTTCGCGCTCCATTCAGACGTGGGTGGCGCAAGGATCTTTGTTACGAGGAACGCAGTTTTTCCGAGCTGGAGATAGAAGTAAGCGCTGCGGCCCGTCTCTTGACGGAACGGGGCATTGTGCGCGGCGCCCGGGTGTTGCTTATGGTTCGTCCGGGCCTTGATTTGATCCGGATCGTGTTTGCGGTGTTCAAGGTGGGAGCCGTGCCGGTCATCATTGACCCCGGCATGGGCCTGAACTCTTTTCTCAAGAGCGTGCGGCAGGTGGAGCCCGAAGCCTTGCTCGCTATCCCCACGGCAATGCATCTGGCACGGGCGTTTCGCCGTTCTTTTCGCGACGTCGCGATTCGTGTAAAAATAGGGAGCGAATTTGGCGACCAACTCCGTTGCATGGCCGAAGGCGGCAGCTATCCGGTCGTGGAGTCGCAACCGGATGAGCTTGCCGCCATTCTTTTTACGTCCGGGTCGACCGGGCCGGCCAAGGGCGTGTGTTACCGGCACGGCATGTTTGCCGCGCAAATTGAGGCTATCCAAAGACAATACGGCATTCAGCCCGGGGAAGTGGACTTGCCGATGCTTCCTGTGTTCGCGCTTTTTAATCCGGCCCTGGGCATGACTACGGTGGTTCCGGAAATGAACCCGAGTCGCCCGGCGGATGTGGATCCGGAAAAGATTGTTGCCGCGATCCGCCGGAACGAAGTCACGAACAGTTTCGGTTCACCGGCCTTGTGGTCGAAAATCGCCGCCTACTGCGCTGTCCGGAAAGTCACGCTGCCGAGCGTCAGGAGAATTCTGATGGCCGGAGCCCCCGTAGCGCCCGAATTGATGCGCGCAATGCTGCCCATTATTCCAAACGGCATGATCCACACGCCATACGGCGCGACGGAGGCTTTGCCCCTTACGTCGATTCCTGCGGACGAAGTATTGAAAGACACGGCCGAACAGACAGCGCGCGGAGCGGGCACTTGCGTGGGCAGGCCGCTCCCCCGCGCGGAGGTCCGGATTATCCGGCCGAGCGACACCCCGATTCCGGATTGGGAAGATGCCGTTGAACTGTGCCGGGGCGAGGTCGGGGAAATCGTAGCGCGCGGGCCTTCCGTGACCCGTTCGTATGAGGGGCGGCCGGATGCGGACGTCGCCTCGAAAATCCGGGACGGAAATGGTTTCTGGCACCGGATGGGCGATCTCGGCTGGTTTGATGAAGACGGACGTTTATGGTTTTGCGGCAGAATGGCCGAACGTGTTTTGACTGCGGATGGTCCCCTCTATACGGATTGTTGTGAGGCGATCTTCAATGCCCATCCCCGGGTTTATCGCACGGCTCTGATCGATTGCGGGGGCGGGCGGCCCGCCATCGTGGTTGAACCAAAAAAAGAGGGACGCCTGCGCGGGCGGAGCGATCGCCGGGCTT
Organism: Opitutales bacterium; assembly: GCA_046546295.1. Taxonomy (GTDB): domain Bacteria; phylum Verrucomicrobiota; class Verrucomicrobiia; order Opitutales; family Coraliomargaritaceae; genus JBKGYB01. The sequence goes on from JBKGYB010000221.1 coordinate 2,001, forward strand.
TTACGGGGGAACTCAGGAAATTGGCCAAAAGCAGTCCGGCAACCGCCCGTATCGACGCCTTTTTCTTTAAAAAGCGCTTTCCGGTGGACGTCAGGCACAATGCAAAAATACACCGTTTGGCGCTTGCGCGCGAATTTGCGCTGCGGTAAGTCTGGCCGATATGAAAGTTCTGGTAACAGGGGGCGGCGGTTTTGTCGGGCATTCAATTGTAGAGCGCCTGCTTGACCGGGGCTATGGGGTTCGGGCGGTGGGCCGGTCCATTCAACCCGACCCGGCGAAACCTGAACTTGAAACCATCCGGGGCGATGTGGCGGATTTCGATACACTTGATGCGGCTTGCGCCGATGTGGACGCCGTCTTTCATGTGGCGGCAAAGGCCGGCGTGTGGGGGGATTGGCACAGTTACTACCGGCCCAATGTGCTGGGCACGCAAAATGTGGTGCGGGCCTGTTTGAAACACGGCGTGGGCTCACTCGTGTATACAAGCACGCCGAGTGTGGCATTCAACCGAGGCCCGCTCAGAGGGGTGGATGAAACAACGCCTTACGGACACGGGCGGCTCAGCAACTATGTGGGAACAAAAATCCTTGCCGAGCGGGAAGCGCTTGCCGCGGCAGGCGACTCGCTTCGGGTGCTCGCTTTGCGCCCCCATTTGGTTTTCGGTCCGGGGGACCCGCATCTCCTGCCCCGTGTGATCCGGCGCTACCGGGCCGGGCGCTTGAGAATTATCGGCGATGGCAGCAACAGGGTGGATGTCAGTTATATTGATGATGTGGCGGATGCGCATATCAACGCGCTCGATGCCTTGCTCGGGGGGCGCGGATCGGGGAAAGCATATTTCATTTCCCAGGGCGAGCCTGTTTGCTTGTGGGATTGGTTGAACGGGATTTTCAAAGCGCTTGGGGAGCAGCCCCTGCGGCGAAAAATCCCGTTGCCGCTGGCTTATGGCGCTGCGGCGCTGTGCGAAGGAGCGTGGAAGCTCGCCTCCCGAACGAGCGAACCGCCCCTTACGCGCTTCGTTGCGGTGGAACTGGCCAAAGACCATTATTTCAGCATCGATGCGGCTCGCCGGGATCTCGGCTACCGCCCGAAAGTGTCCATGGAAACCGCTGTTGAAAGAACAGTAGAGGATTTAAAGAGGCGACAGCTGTAGAATACAGCTGTCGATGCTATCAACCTAAAAAGATTAGTACAACCACTGATCCTACATTCCGCAGTTGAACCACTGATTAACACTGAT
>JBKGYB010000222.1:0-3174 GCA_046546295.1 Opitutales bacterium
GCGCAGCAAAAGAGCGGGGTAAATATCAAAGCGATTCCTTTTCCCTTCCAGGGAATAGCCGGGTTCCGGCCCTTCCAGCGCCGGCGCGTGTCGGGGGCGCTTCACAACCACGCGGTTGCGCGCCTGCCGGAGCGCCGCCTCAAGGAGTTCTCCGCTGTCGGCATCGGATCCAACCAGGCACTGAAAGATGCGCATCGCTTTCTTGACCTTCGCGCTTTTCCGACGTTCCGGAAACATCGGATCCAGATACACCACTTCGGGCCTTTCGCTTTCAGAGAGCGCATCCAAATACTCACGGGCATCGCCCGTACAAAGCTGCATCCGGTCGAGCGCCTCCATCAGCGCCCGGTCTTCCGTCCGGGCAACGGCCCGCGCTCGTTTCAGCCCGTCCTCCAGGACCAGACGCACCGCATCCACCCGCTCCGCAAGCCGCAATTCGCATCCGAGTCCGGCCAGAACAAAGGCATCCCGTCCGAGTCCGGCCGTTGCGTCAAAGACCCGGGGCTTGCGGTCGCCCCGAACACCAACCGCTTTCGCAATCAGCTCGTTTTTCACCCCGCTTCGCAAGCGTCGATAGCACAACTCCGGGCTGCAAAAATCCGCCCGTATCGTTTCATTTCCTTCGGGCGCGCGCCGGTGCAGGGCAAGACCTTTTTGATCGGAGAGCAGAAACACCCCGTCCCTCCTGCCACCAAGGCGCTCGCTCAAAAAATCCCGCAGCTGTCTCGGCGCATTCGCTACCGCTGTCGGGACTTCGACACAGGGAATATCGAACGCCGCGGCCACACGCATCGATTCCGCCGAATCGGCGCCGTCCAACACCAGGACCGCGATCAAATTGTTCTCCCCTGGCAGCATTGAAGCGTCCGCTGATTAGTTAGCAGCCGGTCGGATTCAGGGGCTCAGTCCGACAAACTGCCGGGCACTAGCCGGACCACGCGGCCCGGACCGTTCAAAACAACATACAAATACCCGTCCGGACCGCTCGCCACGTCACGCACACGACCTTCGCCTTCAAGGATAATTTCGTCCTCGACCACCGCATCGCCTTCAATCACCAGACGATGCAGTTCCTGGGAAGCAAGCCCGCCCACCATGAGATTGTTTTTCCACTCCGGAAATATGTCGCCCTCATAAAAATCCATGCCGCAAACCGCGATGGACGGCGTCCAATAATGCGCCGGTTGCTCCATGCCCGGGGCCGAGGTCTTTTCCGTGATCGGCGTCCCGTTGTAATTCATTCCATACGTAATGACCGGCCAGCCATAGTTGTTCCCCTTCTCGATCAGGTTGATTTCATCACCCCCGCGGGGCCCGTGCTCGGAGGCCCAGATCTCGCCGGTTTGCGGATGCTTGTCCAACCCCTGCGGATTCCGGTTCCCGTAGGTCCAGATAGTCGGATACGCATCCTCCTCGTCCGCAAAAGGATTGTCTTCCGGCGTCCGCCCGTCATCGAAAATCCGGTGAATCTTCCCGTTCGGACGTGTTTTGTCCTGTGCCTGAGCTTTGGCCCCGCGGTCGCCGATACTGAAAAAGAGATAGCCGTCCTTGAAGACAAAACGCGTGCCGTAGTGAACGCCCGAAGAAGAATGATACTCGTCCGGCGCTTCAAAAAGCGCCTCTTCGTCCCGCCACGTGTTGTCGTCGATACGCCCACGCACGACCTTGGTAATACCACGTGCCCGACCTTTCGAAGTTTCGCTTTTTTCGGAATACCCGAGGTAAACCCAGCCATTTTCTTCGTATTCCGGGTGCAGGGCGACTTCAAGCAAGCCCCCCTGCCCGTGTTGCCAGACATCCGGGACGCCTTCCACCGGGTCCTGCAACCGCCCGTCGCGATAAATCCGCAATGCTCCGGATCGCTCGGTGATCAGATAGCCCCCTTCCGGCAAAAAAGCGATCGCCCAAGGCACCGACAGACCATCCACCACGGTTTCGAGCTTAAATTCATATCCGCCCGCGGAATAGAGTCCATCCGACTTGTCAACCACCGGGCGTTCCTCGCGCTCGGTTTTCCGTGCCACTTCATCAATGTAAATTTCGAGGCTGCGGATTTGTTTTTCGCTGAGCGCCTCCTCGAAGGGCGGCATCCCCATCTCTTCGTTCCCGTCCTGGACGTACTCGATGAAACTCTGGGATTCCTCCAGCTGCGTCCATTCGTCCTTTAAGAGAGAACCGCCCATGCCCCCATTCAAGTCTTCTCCATGGCAGCTTGCGCAATGCTCGTTGAACAATTTTTTGGGTGCTCCCGAGGTAATGCGGTTTTGCCCCGAAGCAACAACCGCGACAAAGGCCAGACCGCATACGGACAATAAAACAATACGTGCCATGCATGGATTACTACGGTTAATTTCCCTGAAAAGCAAATCGTTTCAAAGACCGGGCAGTATGTCACAGAGCCGGGGAACTACTGCTTTTTCTTGGAATCGTTACAGTTCCTGGTCATGTCAGTGTTTTGACGGTCAATGCACCGTCTTGAAGCACGGCATACGCGGTCTGTGCGAAATCGATGCAGACCGAGCGCCCCTTCCGGGGATTGGACGGGTTGCGCGTATGACCAACCACCTGCGGAACTTCGAGCGTATCTTCAAACTCCAGGTTCCAATCCTGCCAAAGGGGGCCTCCCACTGCGTTCAGGCCGCCGCGGGCAAAACCGGCGCAAAACAGCGGATGTTCGGGTTCTTCAAAGATTGTATCCATGGCATGTTCCCATTCTTCCGATAAGCGTCGGACCTTTTCTTCCACGGCGCCGCCTGCGTCCGGCCAAAACTTTTTATGCACGCCGGCATGGGAAAGCAACCAGCCATCAACAAGCACAGCCACCTTTAACCCGCGCCACAAGGACTCGTCCCAGATTCCGTTAATGATCCGGGCGTTTTCCATGCGACTCTCGCGCATTGCCTGCCCCAGTGTCCAGTTGGGAAGCCTGCCGTCTTCAAGACAGGCGGGCCGCATGGCATAATAAGGAATATCGTGGTTGCCGCACAACAAGTCCAGGCGTTCCGCATGGGCGTCCTGAAGCTCCCGGACAAAACGGGCCGCGTTCTCGAGGTGTTGGATGCCCTCGCAAGCGGGATCCCTCGCGTCAAAGTAATCCCCGAGACATATGATCCGGTCGAACCGCTCGGGATCCTCTTGCATCAAAACGCCTCGGGCGAAAGAAACGTTTTGATG
>JBKGYB010000223.1:0-3174 GCA_046546295.1 Opitutales bacterium
GCCGGCATCGTCGATGGATCGTCCTAAGTCGTTGAGCGAGAAGCCTTGGGAAAATCCGCCGAACAGCTCCATTGTATCCGACAAAAAATATACGCCGCTCAGGTTGAACAAGGTTTCATCGAAACCGAGGTCGCCGCCCAAGACCGTGTTGCCAAAACGATTCGGATCGACGGTATCGACGTCCACCTCAATGATTTCATGGCGGACGCCGCTTCTGATCTGGCCGATATCCCCGACCGGCACTTCAAGCTCGGCGAAACCAGCGAGCGCGTCCTGCTCCAATGCAACGGTGTCAGCCGTCGTTCCCGCCCCGAAAACATTCTGAACCGTCTCATCATGAATGAAGTCCAGGCCCCAAGTCAGTTCCATGCGATCCAAAAGAGAGTCGAGCGGTGTATTGGCGGTGTAACGCGTTCCATATTTTTCGGACTCGATCCGGGACTGCGGAAAGCCGGGGAATTTGGAGAAAATTGCGGTTTGATCCCCGTAATAGGCGTTGACCCGGGCCGAGCCGCCCAACCATGCATCATTTTGATACTGCAGGTTGGTCACGAAGTTTTCCGTACCCGGATTTTTAATGTTCGCGCTTCCCGGCACAGCCTGTGATGTCCGAACAGCAGGCGTGCGTTTGGAGTTTGGCAAGGGGTCGAAGCCGAGCGTAGAAGGTGACCCAAAGATATAATCCGTATCTTGTTCCACGTCGAAATAATTAACCATAAAGTCAAAACGCTGATCGCCCGCATCGAATTCATAACCTAGTTTACCGAGAAAATCCCATTGCGTGGTATCGGAAAAACCGCCTTGGGCTCCCAGCGGATCCGGGGGTATGCGCTTTCCATCTGAATCAAACCGGCTGTTTCGTTCAACAAAACCAAGCGCGGCAACGTAACTCCATTGATCTTTAGTCCCCGATATACGGTGACTCGTGCGATACTGTCCGGAATCCTCGAAATGTTCCGTCGAGAAACTGGCGCCAACCGAAGAGTAGCCCGAAAAGTTCTCCGAGGAGGGCTCCTTGGTTATGATGTTGACCAGGCCGCCCGCTGCGCCAAAGCCGTAAGCAGCAGAACCTCCGCGCACCACCTCGATCCGCTCGATGGCGGAAGGATCGATGGTGTTCAGATCACGAAACCCGTCGCGCAGCGGCGTGGATTGCGGCACGCCATCAACAAGAACGAGAAAATTGCGGCCGCGAAGCGATTGCCCGAAATTTGAAACCGCTTCAGTGCTTGGACTCATGCCCGGCACCGTCTGTCCCAGAATGTTGCTGAGATTCAAATCCAATTCAGCTTGTTCTTCGATCATTTCGCGATCCAAAGTCGTAACCGAACGCGTGGTCTCGGAAATCGGCGTTGCTGTACGCGTATCCGCAATGACCATCGGGTCGAGTTCGCGGATCGTGCCATCACTGCTTTCCTTTTCAGCGGTACGGTTTTGCGCGGCTGGATTTTCGGTTTTACCGGAATTTCCGGATTGCTCGTCCTGAGCCATTGCCGCCGTATGAATTGCGGCAGCGACAAGGGCGGTTGCAAAAATACCGGCAATCCTAGGCAATTTGAGCCAGGAAGTGTTCGTGTGGAGGTCTTTTCTATTCATTGTGTCTCGTGTTTGGTTGATATTGAAACTCAGTCTTAATTAAAGGAATTTATTGTGAATGAAACCCAGTCTCATTCAGTCAATAAAAAAAGTTGAAATTTATCTGATTATCGGGAGTTCCGGTTCTAAATCTCCAACTTGATCCTGAATCCAGCGCCTTGTGGCCGCGCCTGCGCCGTCTGGAAATCGATGCCTCCGCTTGATGATTGAGCCGCAACGAAGTGCGGCAGGCGGAATAATGCATGAAAAGATTCCGCGGAGCGTACGCTCATGGGGTAGCACAGCCATCCTGGCTGTTGTTGGGTCCGGGGACAGGCTGGAAGCCTGTGCTACTCCATCTGGCTGTTTTTCTGAATTAACAGGCTGGAAGTCCGTGCGCCGAAATATCCAAAATGTCATTGCGCGGGCGGGGACGGATTTGTAAACGGGGGGTATGTCGGAAAAACCTTTCACATTTGTCTGTGGCAACGACGATTATCTTGTAGGGGAGCGTGGGCGGAAATGGTTTGCGGAGCAAACACAGGGCTTGGAGGACGATCTGTCGAAAGAAGTGATCGAAGGACAGGCCGAGTCGGTTGCGGAAGTCGAGGATGCCGTGAACCGTTTTCTCGGAGCGGTGCGGACGCTTTCACTTTTCGGCGAACGCAAGGTGGTCTGGTTCCGGGGGGTGACCTTCCTGGCTGATTCGCAAACAGGGCGCGCAAAGGGAACGCTGGATCAACTGGAGGGCTTGAAAGCAACGCTGGAGACCATCGACCCGGCGACCGTTGCGGTCCTGATAACGGCATCTCCCGTCGATAAACGCCGGAGCTTTTTCAAGTGGTGCAAGGCGACCGCAGCGTTCGAGGACTTGTCGGCCGGAAAGGATGCCGCGGCTGTCTATCACCGCCTGGTTAAGGAGGAATGCGAAAAAGCGGGCGTCCGTATAGAACGGGATGCTGTGGAACTCCTTATCGGAAAGGTGAATGGGAATTCCCGGTTGATCGTTGAAGAAACCCGGAAGCTGACGATTTATCTGGGTGAAGAGGGCGGAAGTATCGATGAAAATCTCGTCAACGAACTGGTCCCGAATTTTGGGCAGGGCGATTTTTTCGAGGCAACGGATGCGTTTTTTTCGCTGCGTCTGGATTGGGCGCTCGAAGCGTTGCGCCGCCATTTTTTTACGGAGAAGGAAGCGCGTCCGCTGCTGGCGAGTCTGCAATCCCGGAACCGGCTGATGATCCAGTTGCGCGTGTTGATCGACGGTGGCGCCCTGCGACTGCAGGGAGGGCGTTTGTCGACCGAGGAACTCAAGCGGGCGGCCAAAAGTCACGGCAAGTATTTCGGGGAGAGCGCGGAGAAGGACAACTTGAATGTATTCACCCAGAACGGCTGGTATCTGGGGCGGCTGGCGGAAGCCGCTCAAAAGGCGTCTTTGCGGCGGCTAGTGGATTTTCAAATCGCATTTTCGGAAGCATTTGAAAGCTTGATTGAACGTCCCAACGAGCAGGAGGAAATTTGCCGCGAACTGGCGGTTCGCTGCCTGAGTTAAGGGCTTGTCAGCAAATAACCCTAAAAAGATTAGTGCAACCACTGATG
>JBKGYB010000224.1:0-3137 GCA_046546295.1 Opitutales bacterium
ATCGCGGGATAAACCCGCTCGCTACGAGAATCGTGTATTGTAGCGACTGGCTTTCCTGAGGTGAGCCTTGTCGAACCTACGCCAGGATTCTTGCGGCTACGAACCGCCCTTGCGCCCCGAATCGCGGGATAAACCCGCTCGCTACGAGGGCCCCGAATCGCGGGATAAACCCGCTCCCTACGAGGGCACCCTGAATCGCGGGATAAACCCGCTCCCTACGAGAATTGCCCCGAATCGCGGGCTCCGCCCCGTAGGGCTACGTCCCGGAGGGGATAAACCCGTTACGGAAATTTACCCTTCATCCCGCTGCGTCACGCTCAACCGAGCATGCGTGTGCGCTGAAGCCCGCGCCGAATGTGCTCAACCAGACTTTATCCGGTGGATTTTCACTCGCAAGCATGCGCTCAAGGACAAGAAGGACCGAGGGGCTGCTGATATTCCCGTACTCCTGTAGCACGCTTCGGCTCGCGGCCAAAGGTCCGCAGGGGATCGCGCTTTCTATTGCGTCAAGCACGTCGCGACCCCCGGTGTGTATGGCAAAAGCCGTTTCATCGGGGCTTATTACGGATCGATCATAAAGGGCGCGGACAGCTGAAGCCGCTTTTTCCGGCACGGAGCGCCGGAGCTGGTTGCGCAGTTTGCCTCTGCTGTTTGTAAAGCGCAAAAGTTCACGGTTTTCGGGCAGGTGGAGACTTGAGAAATTTCCAATGCGGTAGTCGGTGGTGCCCGGCTGGTTCGACCAGATGGAGGTGGAGGCGCCGTCTCCGAACAGGCACGCGCTGATCAGCACACCGGGGTCGTCGTCGAGATAGAAAGCGGCGGAGCAAACTTCCACCGCTATGCAGGCCGCGGTAGCTTCGGGGTTTGCCGCGAGGAAGTGCCCGACCCCGCGAAGGGTGGGCAGGGCCGCCCCGCAACCGGCTCCGACGCAATCCTGCAGATAGGCCTCGGGGGCCAGGCCGAGGCGTTCGGAAACATGGCTGCTCAAACCGGGGCACAAGTAGCCCGTGCACGTACAGATAAAGAGCGCGTCGAGATCTTCCGCCCGCATGCCGCAGGCGGCGAGCGCCTTGTGCGCGGCGGCTTCAGCGAGTTGCGGCGCTTCGTCCTCAAAGCGTCTGTTGAGCGCTTCCGCATCGCGGCTGAACAAGCTTTGAAGATCGCGCTCCGCGAAATAGCGTCCGTCGATACCCGAGTCCCCGAGCAGCACTTTTTCCAAAAGCGCCCGGGAACCGGGACGCAGCTTTTCCAGAAACGGCGAGCGTTGCAGAATTTCCCAGCACTCGGGCTGAGTGAACCGTGCTTCAGGGACGGCGTGTTCAAGAGCTTGCAAGTACATGAAGTATCAATGGGTCCAGCGGTATAGCGTTTGAAAAGGCAACAGCCGCGTCCCGCACAGGTAGGAGAGGAGTTGCTGCCGCCGCGGCTCCGTGATCCACGGGTGTAGTTGGCGGGCAACGCGGAGCCTTGTGCGGAAACGTTTCGCACAGGTCTCGTGAATGTGCGAGACGGTTGTGGTCCAGGATTCTTTGCCGCCTGCATAGCGCAGCAAGTGGGGCAGGGCGGTTTCCGCCGATTCCAGAGCGATTGACATCCCGTTTCCAGTGAACGGGGGGATTACGCCGTAGGCGTCCCCCAGCCGTAACCGATCTTCTTTTGCCGCGCCGGGGACCGTACCGAATTCCATGCCGGCCACGCCGGCATGGCTCTCCGGGTCCATGCCGCCCGCAAGGACACGTTTGGCGAGACTTTCCAGTCCGCAGGCTCGAAGGTAGGCAATCAACCAAGGCTCATCTTCGGCCTTTAATCCGGGCCGCCGCCGAAACAGAGCGCATACGTTCGTGCGTCCGTCTTCCACTGCGGAGAGTCCGACATAGCCGTTGTTGCCCATATGCAACTCCAGGTCGGTCTGCGTGGCAAGGTCCAGGCAGTGGACCTTCAATCCGAGCCAGTCGGACCGTGCCGGACGTCTTCCGGAACAAAGAACGACACCGGTGTCCGCATTGCTTTCGCGGAAGCGCGAGTGTTCGATCAGTTGTCCGTCGGCTTTCCGGAAGCGTTCGGCAAGGCGTTGATCGAGTTGATAACGCGAGAGGCCAAGCGCCGGTTGCGGAAGCTGTCGCCGCAGGAGGCTTGTTTCTCCGAAGAACCAGGACAGTTCGCGATGCGTGAGAGCGCCCGAAAGCGTTTCACCGAGGCCCAAGCGGTCCAACGCATCCGCGCCGCGTCCGCACAGAAACTCGCCGCACACCCGGTGCCGGGGGAGCGCGCCCGCTTCATGCAAGGTCACCGGAACACCCTCGGCGCGTAGCGCGTAGCCCAGCGAAAGACCCGCCAGTCCGCCTCCAACCACTGTGATGGGCTTCATCGGGAGGCCTCCAATCGATATGCGCCCAACCACGTGATTTCCGTTCGCCAGGACCATCCCTCGTTGTTGAGGCCCAGCAGTTCGGGAAGTTCTCCGCCACGGAATCCGGCATCAATGCTGACCCGGGCGTCATGCAGAGTGATTCGATTGAATCCCGCGAGCCGGCCGGCTTGCACCTGGTATTTGTGGAGCGTCCGACGGTGCGGTTCGGAGATGATAAGGCGCCGGATCGAACTGTCCCGGATGGTTTTGCCCAGACGGATGAGTTCGTGCTTTTCAAAATGGTGCAGGATAAGATTGGCCACCAGGACGTCCGCATTGCTGTATCCGGAATAGGTCAAAAGGTCCGTCTGGCGCCAAGCCGCGCCTTTTGGCAAGGAGGGCGGGGCGGGCGCAAGGTCGACGCCCGTATAGGACAAGCTGTCGCTGCTCTTTGTCAGCAGACGGGACGCGAGAGCGCCGTCGCCCGCCCCGATTTCAAGCAAGCGTCTTTCGGATGAGGAGGCCGCGCGCAGGGTCCGTTTGATCCAGCGGAAGTTACCCATTGCACGGTTGATTGTGAGAAGATTGCACCTGCTTTTGCGTGCTTCCGGATCCTGAAAATCCAGACTGTCCAAGTATTCCGGTTGTACGCGACGCTTCATCCTTTGAAAAGGTGGGCCAATGCCGCCCGGCGTCAACGCAGACCTTTAAGTCTGACTTCCCCCGATTTTTGGCCTGAACCGCTTTTTTGGGATTTCGCTTCGCTCAATGGGTGGAGTGGTGGAGT
>JBKGYB010000225.1:0-3121 GCA_046546295.1 Opitutales bacterium
GAGCCTGCCGAAGTGGCCGAAGTGGTCGAAGGGTGGCGGTTGGACTTTCGATGGATGGGGGGCTCCGTTTTCAGCGCCATCGCATCGCCCTGAGTCTTGACCGATGCCGTGGCCGTGCCGGCGCTGTCAATGAAACATACTTCCCCAATGAACTGGCCGGCTTCGATCCGACCAAGCAACCGATTCGGGGCGTCCGGATTGGCGTGGCTGATGGCGTGGAACACCCCCTCCAGTGTAAAATAGAGCGCGCTCGGTTGTTTATATTGCGTTATGAGCGTGGTATCCTCTGAAAAGGCGACGATCTCCGTATAGTTCTCCCCTGCCAGAACCCTTCGGGTTTCATCACTCACCCCGTTTTCATCGGAAAGAAAACCCATATTCAAAAGCACTTCCATATCGCTCATGATAAAACAAGACTTCATTATGTATGGATAAATAGCAAATATCAGGCGCACTTATGAATTCCGAACTTTTCAACTACCACCTCCCGCCCGATCACATCGCCCAGGCGCCAGCCTCCGTACGAGACGCCTCCAAGCTCATGGTTGTCGATCGCGAAACAGGCGCCGTCACCCATACACAATTTGCGGCGATCGGCGATTTCCTGCCCCGGAACACACGTTTCTTTCGAAACAACGCGGCCGTGCTCAAGGCCCGCCTTTTCGGGCAACGCCCAAGCGGCGGGAAAGTGGAATGCCTGCTCACCCACCCTGCGGAGGATCCCCTGACCTGGTGGTGCCTCCTGCGTCCGGGAAAAAAGACATATCGAAGCGGCAGCTTCGGCCTTTCCAACGAATACAGCGCCGACGTCCTCGAAGCAAACGGAGAGGGGCATTACCGTGTCCGTTTCCACCCGCTGGAGCGGGAGTCCGTGCCCGACCTCGCGGAACGACTTGGGCAGATGCCACTGCCCCCCTACATCGAACGGATGCCGGACGATCCAAGAAGCGTGATCGACGCCGAGCGCTACCAAACGGTTTACGCCGACCCCGGCCGTCGCATCGCAGCCGCAGCTCCGACCGCGGGCCTGCATTTCACGCCGGAACTTATCGCCGCTCTGGAAAAAGCCGGTTCCCGCTTCCATGATCTCAGCCTTCGCGTCGGAGTCGGGACCTTCAAACCCATTGAGACCGAGCACATCGAGGACCACACGATGCATCACGAATGGTATGAAATTCCGGCCCCTGTATTTGACGCGATGCAACGCGCCACTCCCGGTCCGCGGGTCGCGGTCGGCACCACCGCCTTCCGCGCGATGGAGGATGCAATTCGGCGCACGCGGAAGGACCCCGGGCATTGGCAGACGCCCGCTGGTTCAATCCAGGCGGAAGCGGATTGCTTTTTTTATCCGCCGGCACGATTTGAAACAGTGGATGCCCTGGTCACCAACTTCCATCTCCCGAAATCCTCCCTCCTCTGTCTCGTCGCCGCGTTTCTCACGCCAGGCCGGGAAACAGGCATCACGTGGATCAAGGAACTCTACCAGGAAGCAATCGCGCGGGAATACCGGTTTTACAGCTATGGCGACGCCATGCTCATCCTGTAAGGATGGTAACACCCGTGCGATTTATTTACCGGCGCTCCGGCTGACTGTAGAAATTGGCCCACAGGCGATGGCCGACAGGCTCCCGGACAGTGACCAATAACTCCTACCGCAAATTACACGAAATCCAGGAATAAACTCCAAAGTACCAAGTTCCCATGCCTGAAGAACAAACCCCGTCATTTACAGAAATCGTGGACGCTTACTACAAGCCGCTTTACCGCTTCGCTTACAGTCTCGCAAAAAACGAGCATGATGCCGGTGACCTGGCGCAACAAACATTCTTTATATATTCGGAAAAAGGAGGCTCCATCCGGGACGCCTCGAAAATCAAATCATGGCTATTCACAACGCTTTATCGCGAATTCCTGCGCCGCAAGCGCAAGAACGAGCGCATGGACCATTACGAACCGGAACTTCTCGAAAGCGTGGGGGGCGCCCAGGAAACAAACGTCCGCCGATCGCTGGACGGTCATCTCGCGGTCGAGGCCCTGGATGAAGTCGACGGCGTGTACCGGGAAGCGCTCAGCCTCTTTTATCTGAAAGACCATTCATACAAGGAAATCGCCGAAATTCTGGACGTCCCCATCGGAACGATCATGTCGCGCCTGTCGCGCGGGAAAGAACAACTCAGGGATATTTTTAAACGCAAGGAAGCGGAAACCGCAGACCAAACAAGCTGAATCTCATGGATCGCGAAGAAGCAAAAAACATTCTCCACCTCTGCCGCCCGGATCATGCATCCGATCACGAGGATCCTCGGATCAAAGAGGCCCTCGGATTTCTGGAGCGGGATTCGGAACTGCGTGCATGGTTTGAAGACCAGCAGGCCTTTGATGCCGCATTCAGTGAACAGCTGAATCAAATCGAGCCACCCGAGGACCTTCGTGAATCCATAATCGCAGGCATGTGGGAGCGCGCTTCCGGCCAAGCCGATTGCGCCGCCGGCGGTTCCGGAAACGAAATGAAACACGGATCCCGTTCGCAAGCCTGGTGGCGGAATCCATGGGTCGGCATAGCCGCGCTCTTTGCCGTGCTTTTCGTTGTCTCCGCATTCGTTATGCCGCACGCACGGAATGCAGGATCTGGCACACACGTCCATCATGGTACTGCGACCGCCGGCGTGCCCGATGTTCTGCGATTTCTTTCCGAGGAAATGCATCAATTAAAGGAATTGTCGCAATTGGATAAGACCAGTGATGATGTGGAGGAACTAAAAAACCACCTCGCTGAGACAGGCTCGCCGAAGCCCGAAAAAATACCCGAGGACGTTACAGGGAAATCTACGATCGGGTGTATCAGCTTCAATTACAAGGGTTCCAGAATCAGCCTGATCTGCTTTGAAGGGGAAAAAACATTCCACTTGTCCACGGCAAACAAGGATGCGCTCGATGAAAATTTGCCCCAGGAACCCAAAATATACGAGTTCAATAATTCGGCCTTCAAGGTCTGGACTGAAGGGGACCAGGTACACTTCCTCTCAATAAAAGGCAGCAAAGAAGAGTTATCCTCGCTGATTTAACCCAAAGGCCCAATATCCATAAGCCTAAAAAGATTAGTACAACCACTGATGGACAC
>JBKGYB010000226.1:0-3115 GCA_046546295.1 Opitutales bacterium
CCGGGTAGCGTGTCCGCCGCCCGTATCCACCGCTCAAGGGGAGGTCACCTGCTTGCCAGGTGGGAGAGGTCGCTTTGGCTCTGCGGGACCACCCCGTCCTGGCAAGCAGGCCACCCCTCCTCAAACCAGGAGGGGAGTATGATTGCTGACGCCTGATCCCGGGGTAAACCCGGTCGCTACGGGCCCTGATTGCCGAAAATTGAAACTCACGCCCGGTCGCTATGCAGCTTCCCTATCGGAGCGCATTCGACAGCTATTCTGACTCCTGAGTAGTTGCCACGTATATATAAAAAAGCCGCAGGGTTGCCCCTGCGGCTTTTTGTTTTGAATGCGGTGCGAACCGCTTGATTTCCGTTAACTCTTGGCGGCCTTGTAATTGGCCTCCGCGGCGTCCCAGTCCACGATATTCCAGAAGGCTTCAACGTATTTTGGACGCAGGTTCTGGTATTTCAGATAATACGCGTGCTCCCACACGTCCAGGCCGATCACCGGCTTGCCTTCGACCTCCGCGATGCCGCGCATCAGCGGGCTGTCCTGGTTCGGGGTGGAGGTGATGGCCAGATTGCCGTCATCTTTGACCACCAGCCATGCCCAGCCGCTTCCGAAACGACCGACGGCCGCCGCAGCAAATTTTTCCTTGAAAGCGTCGAAGCCGTCGAAAGCGCTGTCGATCGCGCTCGCCAGTTCCCCTTTTGGCGCGCCGCCGCCGTTCGGGCTGAGGATCTTCCAGAAGAAGCTGTGGTTCGCGTGGCCTCCGCCATTGTTCCGCACTGCCGTGCGTTTGGCTTCCGGCACGGCGGACAGGTCTGCGATGAGAGCCTCTACCGGCTTGTTTTCCAGCTCCGTGCCGGAAATTGCGTCATTCACCTTGGTCACGTAGGTATTGTGGTGCTTCGTGTAGTGAATTTCCATCGTTTGCGCATCAATGTGCGGTTCCAGCGCATCGTATGCGTAATTCAGTTTTGGAAGTTCGTATGCCATAGTCTTTTTCTTTCTGTTGTTAGGTTATCGGTTTGTTGAGAGAGAATAACAAAGAATGACAAAATGCTCCAAACTGTCAAATGGGAGAGGTATTTGTTTCCGGTAGATCATGGGATCCGTTGTTTCCCTCGCGTCCGCGCTTTTTTTCGAAAAAAGCCCGAAGAATCGCGTGTGTCTCTTTTTCCAATATGCCGCCGACTGCTTCAAACCGGTGATTGCTTTCGGGCAGGGCGCCCAGGTTCACGGCCCCGCCCACGCATCCCATCCGGGTATCGGGCAGACCGTAGAAGACCTTCTTCACACGGGCAACCACCAGCGCGCCCGAACACATGGGGCAGGGCTCTTTCGTTACATATAGCACGCATTCATTCAACCGCCAGTCGCCCAGACCGTGAGCGGCCTGGGACATAGCCAGGATTTCGGCATGGGCCGTCGGGTCGTTCGTTGTCCGAACCTGGTTGTGCGCGGATGCGATGATTTGTCCGCCGCGTTCGATCACGGCGCCCACCGGCACTTCATCCTTCCGCCAGGCTTCGATTGCCTGATTGAAAGCGTGCGCCATAAAATAATCGGCGTCCCGCCGGAGTTCGGAAGGATATATTTTTTCAAACGGGCAGTCGTTGTCAGGCACGGGACGGTGTGATTTATTGTTTTTTGGTTTGTTTCGAAGAGAATACTTGACTTTCAGTGGCAATGCTTTTGTTTGCCACCTTTTCCGAAAAGCAATCTATGGCAAAAGCACAAAATGAAGACTACGTCGAAGTCGAAGGTAAAATTGTAGCCGTTCTTCCCGGCACGATGTTCCGCGTCGAGCTGGAAAACGGGCACCAGGTGCTCGCCCATATTTCCGGAAAGTTGCGCAAGCATTTCATTAAAATCACGACCGGAGATACCGTGAAGATGGAAATGAGCCCCTATGATCTGGACAAGGCCCGGATCGTTTACCGGCTCCGCAACGCGCAGACGCAGCGCAATGCCCCGAAGCGGAGCTATGGCCCGCGCCGGAGACGATAAACCGGCTTGGATGAAAGGGTATCTTTTAGGTTGCATTATTTTGACTTATCCGGTTCATTGCGCTTGTTCGGATCAGGACATATAATAAACACCCGTAACCCAAATGAATTATGAGTAACCGTGCATTCGAAAACATCATCGATACGGTGGGAGGCACTCCCTTGGTCAAGGTGAATAAGACGGCGGAAGAAGCGGATGCCGACATTTACCTGAAGTGCGAGTTTTTCAATCCACTCGCGAGCGTAAAAGACCGCATCGGAAAATCGATGATTGAAGCGGCCGAACGCGAGGGCAAGCTCCATGCAAATAGCGTGGTGGTTGAGCCGACCTCCGGCAACACGGGGATAGCGCTTGCGTTTGTGTGCGCGGCGAAGGGTTACAAATTAATACTCACGATGCCGGAAACCATGTCGGTCGAGCGCCGCGTGCTTCTCCGGATGCTTGGCGCCGAGATTGTGCTCACCCCCGGGCCGAAAGCCATGTCGGGCGCGATCGAACGCGCGGAGGAAATCGTGAAGGAGCATGGAGCGAATGCTTTCATGCCCCAGCAGTTCAATAATCCCGCCAACCCGGAAGTCCACCGCCAAACCACGGCCGAAGAAATCTGGGAGGCGACCGGCGGAAAAATCGATGCATTTGTTGCCGGGGTCGGCACCGGGGGAACGATTACCGGTGTTTCCGAAGTCATTAAATCCCGTCAATCCCTCTATTCCGTAGCCGTGGAGCCGGAAGCAAGTCCGGTGCTCTCCGGAGGCAGCCCGGGGCCGCACAAGATCCAGGGGATTGGAGCCGGTTTCATACCCAAGAATTGTAATACGGATATAATTGATGATGTCATTCAAGTTTCAAACGAGGCCGCGTTTGAAACAGCGCGCATGCTTTCGGAAAAAGACGGCATACTCGGCGGCATTTCCACGGGCGGGAATGTATGGGCGGCTATGCAGCTTGCAAAACGCCCCGAAATGGCCGGAAAAACCATCGTTACTGTCGGTTGCAGCTTCGGCGAACGCTACCTGAGCACGCCGCTGGCCGAAAAAGCGCGCGAGGAAATGATGTCGGCAACCGCTGAATAACCGCCTTGCGGTTGCGGATCGCGGGATAAACCCGCTCCCTACGAGAA
>JBKGYB010000227.1:0-3085 GCA_046546295.1 Opitutales bacterium
CGGAAATTAAAGTAGCGTGCAGCTTCAGCAAACGTTCCCGTAAAGTTTTTATAGAGGCTAAAACGGACGTTTGCTGAAGCTGCACGCTACGTAAGAAAACCTGCTACAGCCGACTAGGCGGGACTGTGGGTCCGTTTAAAAAAAGCTATTGTCCTATCAGTCCCGCTCAGCGGGATCAGTGCCCATCAGTGGTTGTACTAATTTTTTAGGTTCAAAGCCGCATGGGCATGGGGTTAAGGTGGTCGCCGCGCGCGAGCCCGTAAGCTGCGTCTTTGCGTTTTCAGGCTGCTCTACCGCCGGGGAGAGTTGTTCTTCCTTTCCTGAACTAAATGGTATGGCTGTAACTGGCGACGGACTCAATCGGAGCGTAGCGCCCCGCCGCGTTTGTTTTTGTCATTCCCACGAAAAAACAAGCCGGGAATAATAAATGGTGTCCAATTCCTCCTCTGCCGCAGGCTCGCTTTCGTATTGGTTTTCCACGCCTACCCGAAGTTTCCAATTGTCTCCGTATCCGATAGGCATTTCAAAGCCGGTATCATGATGGATGTGATAGCTTGAAAAATCTCCGATCGCGGGCGTGTAGGTGAGTGTGGTTTCGATGCTGAAGCGCTCTTTGAACTCGTATTCATGGGCAAGTCCAAGGTCGAGAACGGCATCCGATTCACTGTCCCGTTCTCCGGAATAATCAGTGTATTCATGTGCCAAGCCGGTTCTTGCAACAAGGGAATGTTTGTCCCGGTTTATCAGACGGTAGGAGGAGCCCACGCCGTTGGTCGCCCGAAGGTCGATATTGTTGATCGCATCCGTCAATATTTCCGACCGAACGTACCAGCCGAACACTTCGCTGTAAAAGGATTCATAGGACATTTTACCTCTCGCGTTGTCGGCTGTTTTCTCCCCGTTTTTCTCCCGTTGTGCGTATCTTGCGGAAAATGCCAGTTCGTCGTTCGGTCCTTCGAGGGCTGCGTCAAATCTAACGCCCAGACTGAACTCCTCAGTGTTTCCTTCGCGACCTTGAAGGTCAAAGGCCGCTTCGTAAACCCAGTTGCGCCGCATTTTTTTGATTTCCGGATCTTCTTCGGAGGGCGGCCATGAGGCGGCGATCTTTTCAACCTCTGTTTGGAGCTCACCGTCTCCCGACTTCACGCGCAGGCTACCGTCTTCCTCCGGGTTGATTGGGCCCGTCAGGGTGTCGCCGCTCTCAAGACGGACGGCCATGGGGCTTTCGGTCTCAAGAGAGTTGATTTCTTCCTGACTGACCTCAAGCGTACCGGAATAGCTTGTCTTTAAATGCACCTTCCCGTCCTTGATCCGGATGATGTCGCCGGTCAAACGGGCTCCGTCCCGAGTATGGATGACGTCCGCATGGCAACAAGCGACGACGGCGAGAAGGAGTGTTACGGAAAATGTAGAAGCCTTAAACATAAAATAGCGATTGCGGGTTGAAGGAATAGAGATCAAGCGATTGAGCGTCTTGTAAAAGATAAATTTCTGTTTGGGCAAGCGTGAATTAATGGGTGGAAGGAGGAACGCGCTCGCATTCCGTCGCGCAAACCGGACAAATCCAGTCACTATAATCGTTTCGCGCCCTCCGCCACCAAGAATCATCATTCCCGTAGCGACCGGGTTTATCCCGGGATCAGGGGCCGAACGTTCCCGTGAAACAACTCTCCACGATCAAAAACCGGATAAATATCAGGCACAGCCACTAATCGACTTTAAGGCGCATTGACCGATTCCGCATAGGCTTTGGCAAAATAAGTCAGGATCATATCGGCTCCCGCGCGTCGAATGGCCAGCAGGGACTCATCGCGGCAACGCTCCGGATCAAGCCAGCCCCGTTCGGCGGCGGCATGAAGCATGGCGTATTCACCGGACACTTGATACGCGGCCACGGGTAGTTCGATTTCCTCCCGAACTTCACGGATGATATCCAAGTACGGGCCTGCGGGCTTCACCATAATAACGTCGGCCCCTTCGCTTTCGTCCAAAGCGGATTCTCTTAAAGCCTCCCGCCGATTTCCCGGGCTCAGCTGGTAGGTGCGCTTGTCCAGTGCGGGCGCGCCGGCGCGGGGCGCGCTGCCGACCGCATCCCGAAACGGTCCGTAAAATGCGGAGGCGAATTTCGCCGAGTACGCCATGATGCCCGTGGTCTCAAATGAATTTTCATCCAGAGCCTGACGAATCGCCCCGACCCGACCGTCCATCATGTCAGAAGGAGCCACCATATCCGCCCCCGCTCGCGCCGCAAGTATCCCCATTTCCACGAGTATTTCCACTGTCCGGTCATTCGCCAAATCCCCGGTCGCCGGGTCGATCAAGCCGTCGTGTCCGTGTGTCGTATATGGGTCCAGCGCGAGGTCGGTGATCACAGCCATTTCCGGAACCGCCTCCTTGACCGCTCGAATCGCGCGAAGAACCAGACTGTCCGGATTCAAGGCTTCGCGCCCGTTGCCGGTTTTCAAATCCGGCGCAAGACTCGGAAACAATGCAGTCGAGCAAATGCCGAGATCCCAAAGACGGCGACACTCTTCGGTCAAATAGGATAAAGGCAATCGTACGACCCCCGGCATTGATTCCACCGGCTCCGGCTTTCCCTCTCCGTCGACAACGAAGAGCGGTTGAATCAACTGCGAGGGCGCGAGGCTTGTCTCCTCAGTCAACGCACGAAGCGCGGCGTTACGCCGCATGCGGCGCGGACGATGAACCAGGTCGAGTCGAAAATCTGAACTGTGCGACATAATTGAAAACAATGGCACTTTCTTCGCAATTTGTCACGCAAGGACATCCTGGAATCTTCGCAACACCTTGGGTCAGAGGCCGCTAATCGGCGATTGTGGACCGCCGCTAAGGGCATGTTCGTCAACCTGAGGACTCTTTTAATAGCCTGGCACTTATTAAAAATAGCCTGGCACTACTAAAAAAAGTTGCTTTTGCGTTATGAGGGGATACATACATGAGGGATGAGGCCTGCTAGAATTCGAGGAGCGTTTACTTACCACTGTATGACACGGATTACAGGCGGTGAATATCTGCTGGGGGATGCGGAGAAGGAGGTGCTTCGTAATTTGATGTGGCGGGTGCG
>JBKGYB010000228.1:0-3064 GCA_046546295.1 Opitutales bacterium
TCGGCGAATGTCCCAATATCCATAAGTCGTTAATGATCAGTGTTTATCAGTGGTTTCAACTGCGAAATGTAGGTTTATCCCCATGTCTCAAATGGACACTGGGAGGTCGCTGCGGTGAATTCAAAACCCGAGCTGCATTTTACCTTTGCCAGCAAGGAAGGTTTTGATTTTCTCACTCCTTTGCTTATGAAAGAAATGTCTCCGCTCGAAGAACTTCGCCACTCCGCCGCACACGTCCTGGCCACTGCGGTGCTGCGCCTTTACCCGGACGCCCAGCTCGACATCGGCCCGCCCACGGACAGCGGGTTTTACTACGACATCGACCTCGACAAGAAACTGGACGCCGGGGATCTGGAAGCCATTGAGTCCGAAATGAAGCGGGTGGTAAAAGAAAACCAGAAATTCGAACGCATCGAATGCTCCCGCGAGGAAGCGGAAGATCTGCTCCGGAAAATCGGCCAAGTCCGTTACAAACCGGGGCGCCTCGCCGATATTCCGAAGGATGAATCGGTCAGCTTTTACCGCAACGGTGAATTCATCGACCTCTGCGCCGGCACACACGTCAGCCATACGAAAAAAATCAAGGCCTTCAAGCTGCTCAATATCGCAGGCGCCTACCACCGCGGCGATGAGAAAAACCCGCAACTCCAGAGGATTTACGGCACCGCCTTCCCCTCCAAGCAGGAACTGGAGGAATACCTTGAGCGCCTGGAACAGGCCCGCGCACGCGATCACCGGAAACTCGGCCGCGAACTCCGCCTCTTTCACCTCGATGAGGAAGTCGGCCCCGGCATGGTTCTCTGGACGCCGAACGGCGCAATCCTGCGGCAGGAATTACAGGACTTCATCGCCCGCGAACTTCGCAAATCCGGATATCAGCAGGTCTTCACGCCCCATATCGGCAAGCTCGGTCTTTATCGTACATCCGGACATTTCCCCTACTACAAGGATTCGCAATTCCCGCCGATCGTCGAGCCCCACTCCCTCAAACAACTCGCCGAAGAAGCCTGCTCCTGTGCCGAACTTTCCAACCAGTTGGATTCCGGCGATGTGGACGGTTATCTGCTCAAACCGATGAATTGCCCGATGCACGTAAAAATCTACGATAGCCGTCCCCACTCCTACCGGGACCTGCCCGTGCGACTTGCGGAGTTCGGGACCGTGTATCGCTGGGAACAATCCGGCGAAATCAACGGAATGACACGTGTGCGCGGCTTTACTCAGGACGACGCCCATATCTTCTGCACGGAAGACCAGCTCCACGCGGAAATCAGCGGCTGCCTCGACCTTGTGAAGCTCGTGTTCAACACCCTCGGCATGCACGACTACCGTATACGCGTCGGCCTCCGCGACCCCGATGCCGCTAAATATGTCGGCGACGCTGAAAAATGGGATAAAGCGGAAACCGCCTTGCGCGAAACCGCCCGAACGCTGGGGGTCGATTACACCGAAGAGCCCGGCGAAGCCGCGTTCTACGGCCCGAAGATCGACTTTGTTGTCAAAGACGTGATTGGCCGGGAGTGGCAACTCGGCACCGTTCAGGTCGATTACAATCTGCCCGAGCGCTTTGACCTGCATTACATTGGCTCAGACAATGACAAACACCGCCCCGTCATGGTCCACCGCGCGCCCTTCGGCTCAATGGAGCGCTTCGTCGGTGTGTTGATTGAGCATTTTGCCGGCAACTTCCCCACTTGGCTCGCCCCCGAACAAGTGCGGATACTTCCGATGAATGACGAACTCGAACCCCGGGCACGGGAAATAGAATCCACGCTCAAGGCGGAAGACATCCGGGCGGAAGTTGATGCGGCGCCCGATAAGTTGGGAGCGAAAATCCGCCGCGCGGAAGTCGAAAAAGTTCCGCATATGCTCGTGCTTGGGAAGCGGGAAGCCGAAGCCGGACAGGTCAACGTCCGCTCGCGGGCCAACAAAGCGCTTGAAGGCACCAAGACCACCGAGGAATTCGTAAGGGAAATCCTTGCCAATATCGCGTCGAAAACACTCCCCGACCCTCGTTGATTGTAAAGAAAGCAACTTTCGAAAATGAATAAAGAACGCCTGACAACTACTGAAAAAAAGAAACTTCGGGGCATCGCACAACGGCTGAAGCCGCATGTGCATGTGGGACGGCAAGGCCTGACACCCGCGGTTACAGCGGAAATCGAGACCGCGCTTCTGAAGAACGGGCTGATCAAGCTCCGTTTTCAAGCGGATCAACAAACCATTCGCCGGTACTGCGAAGAACTGCCGCCCAAGTTGAATTGCGAATATGTCGGCGGCGTCGGCAAAACCGCCGTATTCTTTCGCGACATGCCGGAGGAAGAGCCGCTTTAAAGCAGACGGTTAAACCCCTGAATTCCGCCCAGGTTCATAATTTTTTGCCCTCGCCGGAAGTGTCCCATCAAACACAAGCCCCCTCAGCCCGTATTCTCGGCTCAATGGAAGGACCGGTCCGCAAACTTTCCGGTTTCCAGAAAAACCACCATCCGCCGGACGGCTTTCACCCGGCCGCAGTCAATTTTATCCGTCGCGCCGGACACCCCGACATAGAAGCTTCAGCCAAAAAACTGTATGGCGATATAAGGCAAGCCTTCGGCTACCGTCGCCGGGAATTCGCATTTACCTGTGAGAACGGATCGGCCTGTATCCGGACCCCCGACTTTGACGCCGCGCTGAATATCGACCAAGCTGCGGATACGGCTCGCAACTACCGCATTACGGTGGAAGTCACATCCCTGCACAACCCGGCGATCGCAACCGATTCCGGCTTTCACGCATGTTTCAACGAACTCTGCGACCGACTGGTAGTGGACTGCCCGCGGGGACTGGACCTCGAAGCCAGGATCGATGCCCTCGAAGGCATACCCGAAATCGGTTCGCAACTCGAATACGATCCCGACGGATCCTCGCTGGAGTTCGCCCTCCCCGAGCTGCAACTCCATATTTACGTAACGGAAGCCACGCTCACATTCTCCCTGCTAAACAGACGCGACCTCGGGCAATTAATCCGCCACAGCCGGCGGGCCCTTGATATCCTGGCGGAAACAAGCTTTGTCGGAAAACC
>JBKGYB010000229.1:0-3024 GCA_046546295.1 Opitutales bacterium
TAGAGAGGATAGGGACACACCCGCTAACTTTTGCACATTTTAGAATTTCTGTTTTCTGAAACCCAATCTTCGCCGGCAAGGCGCGATGATGGTTGCCTATGGCAATCTGTGATTGAGTGCAACGCTGGCGGCGGCAAAAAAGAAAATAAGTCACATTAGAATTCAGTATTGAGAATTAATAATGAGCGGGTTACAAAAAAACTCCGTCGCCGAATTGGCGATCCACTCAGGTCCCTGTCTCCTGTCCTACATGGCTCATTACTGCATCATCGGCGCTGGCATCAGCGGCCTCGCCATCGCCTGGCAACTGAAGCGTCGCGGGCACAGCTGTACCGTGCTCGAACGTTCGGAGACACCCGGCGGTGCGCTTCACAGCGTCAGCCGGGAAGGCTTTCTTGCGGAAGACGGCCCCCACTCGATTCTCCTGAACAACCCCGATGTCGAAGCCTTTCTCCAAAGCATACCCGGCCTCGAAAGCAGGATGGTCGAATCCGATGCAGCCGCCAACAAGCGCTATATCCTGCGTTCGGGGCGCCCGCACGCCGTGCCAACCGGCCCGTTCACCGCAATCACCTCGCAACTCTGGTCGCTGCGCGGGAAATTGCGCGTCTTGCGGGAGCCCTTTATTCCGCCGGCTTCACCGGAAGAAGAGGAAACCGTAGCCGCATTCGTGCGGCGCCGACTGGGCAACGAACTGTATGAATACGCGATCAACCCGCTTGTCGGAGGCATCTACGCGGGCGACCCGGAGCAACTCTCGCTGCGGCACGGTTTTCCTAAACTGTATGCCCTCGAACAACAACACCGCAGCTTGATCCGCGGCGCGCTTGCCAAGAAGCGCGAAGCCAAAGCCAACCCCAAAAACCAGACCCGCAAACGGATCATCAGCTTCCACGGTGGAATGGGCGAACTGCCCCTCAAAATCGCGGCAGCTCTCGGAGAAAACTTTCGCACGGGCGTGAAGCTTCACTCGCTCCGAAAACAGGGAGACAAATGGGACATCGGCTGGACCGAAGCGGACGGCTCAAAGCGCGATATTTCCTTTGACCGGGTAGTCCTTGCAGTGCCTGCGCATCAATTACCCGCCCTGCCCGCCGAAGCTTCCCTGCAAGCAAACCTGGAAACATTTTCCGGCATTCAATATCCGCCGGTCTCCGTACTCAGCCTCGGATTTGATCGCAATGCTGTCGAACACCCGCTCGACGGATTCGGGATGCTGGTCCCCGAAAAAGAAAGACGCTCTATCCTCGGCGTCCTCTTCCCTTCGACTTTCTTTCCCGGACGCGCGCCGAAGGATAAAGTTCTCCTGACCGCATTTGTTGGCGGCGACCGGCAGCCCGAGACGGCCACGCCGGACACAAAAAAATTGCAAAACATCGTAATCCCCGAACTTGAGTCGCTCCTCGGGGTCCGGGGGGAACCGGAATTCGCACACCATCGGCACTGGGATCGGGCCATTCCACAATATAAGATCGGACATGGCAAGTGGTTTGAGCGCATGGCAGCCCTTGAGCGGGAATACCCCGGCCTGCATCTTGCCGGCAACTACCGCACCGGAATATCCGTCACCTACTGCCTCGAAGCCGCCATACGGTATCCGTCCGACTGAACGTCGCACATCCGGCGCCCCGCCCCTCTCAGAGAATGCATTGCTTTCTGTTTCCGGAAAAACAAAACTTTACCTTGGAAGAAGAATCTGGAAGCATGTCGTCGCATGGACAATGCAACGACTTCCGACATCCTCGTAATTGGTTCCGGCGGCCGCGAACACGCGCTCGTTCGAATGTGCCGGAACAGTCCGTTGGCTGGCCGGGTAATAGCGGCTCCCGGCAACGGCGGCATGGCTGCGGAAGTGGAGTGCTTTGACCGCCCGGTCGAAGATACAGCGGCGCTTGTTCAACTCGCGCGCGAAGAAAAGATCGACTTCGCGCTGGTGGGGCCCGAGGTCCCTCTCAGTCTCGGCTTGGTGGACGCCCTTCAAGCAGAGGGAATCCCCGCATACGGGCCGAACAAGGCGGCCGCACGTCTCGAATCGAGCAAAGCATTCTGCAAGGATTTCCTCCAGCGCCACAACATACCGACCGCCGGATTCGCCTCATTCACCGAAGTCGAACCCGCTCTCGCCTACCTTGAAGAAAATCCGGCGCCAATTGTTATCAAAGCCAGCGGACTGGCGGCCGGCAAGGGCGTCGTTATGGCAAACACCCGGGAAGAAGCCGCCGCCGCAGTTCGCGACATGCTGGAGGGCGATGCTTTCGGTTCCAGCGGACGGGAAATCGTGATCGAGGAAATGCTGTGCGGGGAAGAAGCCTCCATCCATGCCATTGTTTCCGGCTCCGATTATGTCTGCCTGCCAACAAGCCAGGATCACAAGCGGGTGGGAGAAGGCGACACCGGCCCGAATACCGGCGGCATGGGCGCTTATGCGCCCGCCAAACGGGTCGACCAAGCGCTGCTCCAGGAAATCGAGAAAAGCGTGATACGCCCGACATTGAAAGGCCTGCAAGCAGACGGCATTGAATTTCGCGGCACACTGTACGCCGGCCTGATGCTCACGGAATCCGGACCCAAAGTCCTGGAATTCAATGTTCGTTTCGGCGACCCCGAAACCCAGGCCCTGCTCCCCCTGCTGGCGGACGATTTGCTGCCGGTCTGCATGGCCGCCGCAAAAGGCGAACCCCTGCCCTCGCAACTTCGTTGTCACTCGGGCGCCGCTATTGTCGTAGTACTTGCCGCCGAGGGTTACCCGGGGTCTTATCCAAAAGGCGAATCCATTCGTTTCCCCGAAGCCGAACCCGAGAACACCGCAATTCTGCACGCCGGGACCCAAGTCAGCGCGGACGGCGCCATCGTCACTGCGGGCGGACGCGTCCTCGGCGTAAGCGCGCGGGGCGCCAACCTCCGGGAAGCCGCCGACCGCGCTTACGCCGTGTGTGATTCAATTGATTTCAAGAGCAAATACTTCCGGCCCGATATCGGGCACCGAGCGTTCGAACCCAGCTCGTAGGCTGTAACAGGTTTTCT
>JBKGYB010000230.1:0-3013 GCA_046546295.1 Opitutales bacterium
TCAGCAATCATACTCCCTCCTGGCTTGAGGAGGGGTGGCCTGCTTGCCAGGCCGGGGTGGTCTCCCTCTCCTCGACCGTCGACCGGTTGTCCACCGGCTCAAGACTCCCCCGAAAACCCGAAGATGGTGTCACGCAAGCTTCACAGGGGCAAGGAATCCTGAGACTCTGGCGCTCACGCGGGATTACCGGGACGAGCTGCAGGATAAACTCGAAGCCGTTCCAAAAAAATCCGAGAACGGCGAAAAGAAGGCCTTCAGGCTCGCTGTGGAATTCCGAAAAGCAAGGATGCGGGAAATTCATGGACTGAATTTTTACCGCAAATTGAGCAAGAAAAACAAAGCCGGGATCAGCCAAAGGATAGCTGACATCCTCAAGCATCGCCTGAATAGCAACGTCGCGGGGTAGATGCTTTGGGATTAAAAATTTAATAGAAGGTTGGAAAATCGAACCACTCGATCTTGCCTTGTTCAGTCCTCCCGTTTTTTCTTAAGCATGAACACAAAACAACTCGGTCAGTGGTTTCTCGGCTTCGGAAGCTTTCTCATTGTTTGCGGCTTACTGGGCTACCTCTCCAATCCTGAAAAAGCAAAAACAGCCCTGATTAGCGGTGGCTCCTTCGGCCTGCTTTCGATCATTTGGGGCCTGTGGATACATCGCACCGGTGCTAAGGCCGCGTGGCTCGCGGCAACTGTGACCACTCTTCTGCTACTGGGCGCTTTCAGCTGGCGCGCAACTGCGAGCTGGCAAGGCTATCTGGCCGGCGAACCAAAGCTCATCGCCGCAGTATTAATCACTGCGATGTGGATCGGAGCCCTGGCGTCTATAGTCATGCTCTGGCGGGGACGCGCCTGCGCCATGCCAGCCTAATCGCGGGCTACGACGCGGAATGTTTTGGTTATGCGAACTTATTAGTTCTGCACGACCGCCGGGAAAGACAGTCCGTGACGCTTGTGGAATCCGTGATCGACTGGTCGTGTCAGCGGTGGCGCCTTTTCCTGGCGGTCATTCTGGATTCGAAAATCACAGGCGATGCAGAAAGACAGGCATGTGGAAATCATTGAAAAAATAGCGGACGACTTCAGGCCAGAGGCCAGGCCTTTGCCCGAGTCCGACCGTATTTTAAATGCAACATATCAGGCCGTACTTGGCATTCAAGTCCATGACGGCAACAGAAACCCCGTAACAACTGATCAAATTCGCTCCGTGCAACGACTATGGATTCCTTATCGGGATGCTTCAGCAAAACTTTTCAATGCCCTCAATCCATCCGTGGAGTTAAATACGTGGAAAAGCTGGTTGACCGACACTCGCACCCAACAACTGCTATCCATCCTTGAAAGAGATCATAATATTTAACGGGAGCACCTCATGACCAAGTCCCTGTCGAAAGGATGCAAACCCATGGATTGACAGGTGTCTTCATTGGCGACTGGATTCTGCAGGAACTTAAGGCATTCGGCTGCATTTGCCGGACGCTTCTTCGTTAACCGCTTTTCAAGAGCATTATAGCGCGGTTCAGAATCGGTCACCCATTCAACGCCCTCTGTATCCGTCCATTCATTTCGATTTAGATTTTGAAAGTCGGGCGTAACATAGTGATTGGTCTGCACCAAAACGTCATCTTCAGGCTTGCGGAGGTTATAATTGTCGCCAAAACTTTCGACCACTACCTGTTGCCTCAGTTGGGTCCCAACGATATGCGCGAAGTAAGGTTGTAGTGTCTGATAACGCGTAACATTGCGCACGAGAGTTTGATAGGCACGGGAATGGTCGCAGGCCCAACGGAGTTGCTGCCCGACGGGCACGCCTTGCCAGTTAAAACGTCGCCGCGCTCTCGGGGCCTGATTGAGGCTGATTGCCCAGTGGCCGGGGCGCATGGCCGTCAGCACACCCAGATAGCCCGCGACACCTATAGCCAGATAGTGCTCCTTGCGTCGATGAAAGCGCATCAGCACGGTATGGTCGCCGATGCCCTCTGGGAAGTTCCAATCAAGATTCCGCCCCAGCAGGATGGAGCCGTCAGGCGATGGACAGGAAAAACTGGAGCAGGCGCCCGGAGCAGATTCCTCGGTAGCAACAACCAGATCGTAAATCAGATTTGCCGCGAGCACTCGCGAATAGGGCAAGTCCAGAGCTCGCGCGAAACCGCGCAACTCCTCGGCATACTCCAGACCAAAATACCGGGTGGCCATACGCACGGAGTACGCCGCCCCACCCAACAACGGTTCCACCAACCAGCGCAGCTTTGTCGGGACATATGTCTCAATTCGTTCATCCGCAAAGGCGTCGATCCGTTCAAAAGCGCCGTAGGCGTCCTCAGCGATGCAATCAGCCGCCTCATGCCACCGCTCAGCCGCCGGGGCCTCAAGATCAATGTCTACGGTCGGGATCTTCTGGAGTTTTATTCGTCTTAAACCCATGGCTTGGTTGCGGTGATTAGGATGCTTCATTCAATCCATAGAGTGATGGAAGTAAAGCCATAAAAATCATGCAATTACTTTTGCTTCTTATCGTAAAAGATCGTAATGTTTAATTCATCCTTCCCAGTGGACGTACAAGACGTAGCGGCCGACTTTTACACAGCCTGATGGTAGAACGTGTTTCAGGAATCGGTGCAAAAACTCTTCGTTAATGTGGTCTCCAGTTTCTTTAACTCGGCCACGAGAACAAAAGCCGAACACAGCTCCGCCGCACGGGCCGGCACCGCCTTGCGCGATTTCGATACCGTGGCGGCCTCGGCCGCTTCTGCGTCAATCACCTCCCCGGCCATTTCCCGCTCGATGTCCGGGCAATCCAGAAATGCCACCTGACGCTCGTCCAGCCCGCCATCAAAAGCGAGCAAGGGCACAGTGAAGCGCGACACATCGTTGTATTGGCGCTTGGCCACCACGACCTCATCACTCAACAGCTCCGGCGCAACGCCAAAATTTTTCTCAATCAGCTGCTCCATCTGCTGCCGCACGATTCCCGCCCGCCAGGCTTCCGGCAGCCACACGACAAAGCGCTGCGTGC
>JBKGYB010000231.1:0-3012 GCA_046546295.1 Opitutales bacterium
GGGGCACTCCGGCTCTGCGGGACCACCCCGGCCTGGCAAGCAGGCCACCCCTCCTCAAACCAGGAGGGGAGTTTGATTGCTGACGCCTGATCACGGGGTAAACCCGGTCGCTACGGGCCTTGATTGTTGATTTTTGGGCGATCGTCGACCCTCGACCGGATTTCCGTCGGCTCAAGACTCCCCGGAAAGCCCGAAGATAGTGTCACGAAACTTCACAGAGGCAAGGCGTCCTGAACCTCGGTCATTTGAGCTTATTTTTCCCGGTATATTTCTTTTAGAAAAGTGACAGGGCGGTGATTTTGTTTACAGTGTGTTGGAGTATGAGTTCTGAAGGCGCCACAATCGATGGACTGTATGTAGATCGCTATGAACTGGCGATGGCGTTGGCCTACTGGCGGGAAGGACGGGCGGAGACGCCGGCTTGCTTCGATTATTTCTTCCGTTCGATGCCGTTTCAAAGTGGGTATGTGGTTTTTGCGGGTTTGGAGACGCTTCTGGAGGGGATTGAAGATTTCCGTTTCGGCGAGGGGGCGCTGGAGTATCTTGCCGAAAATGGATTTCCGGATGATTTTCTCGAGTACTTGCGGAATCTACGCTTTGGGGGAGCGATTCATTCTGTCCGCGAGGGGGAGGTGGTCTTTCCGCTCGAGCCGGTATTGCGTGTAGAGGGCGGACTTCTTGAGACGCAACTCCTTGAGACACTGGTCTTGAACGTGCTGAATTTTCAGTCTTTGATCGCCACCAAGGCGGCCCGTTGCACAGGGGCGGCCGGGAAGCGTCCGATCAGCGAATTCGGGCTGCGACGCGCTCAAGGGCCGGGAGGTCTTTGGGCGAGCCGCGCCGCTGCCGTGGGTGGCTGTGCCAGCACTTCAAACCTTGCGGCCGGCCGGCGCTACGGGCTCCCTACGGCGGGTACGATGGCGCATGCCTATGTGCAGAGCCATGACCATGAATTGGAGGCCTTCCGGCGCTTTGCCGACATCCATAAGTCGAATGCCATCCTCGTCCTTGATACGTACGACACCCTGCATTGCGGTCTCGACAATGCGGTGCGCGTGGCAAAAGAAATGGCGGAGCGCGGGGAGCAATTGCGGGGGGTACGCCTGGACAGCGGGGACCTCGCTTATATGGCGCGGCAGGTGCGGGCGCGACTGGATGCCGAGGGCTTGGACCAGGTGCTTGTCGTGGCTTCAAACCAGCTGGATGAGTATGTTATCCGGAGCCTTAATGAGCAGGGTGCGCCGATTGATCTTTTCGGGGTGGGAACAAAACTGGCGACCGGTCTTCCGGATGGGGCGCTCGACGGCATTTACAAACTTTCCGCGGCGGGCGGGACGCCCCGGATGAAATTTTCCGAGTCTTTGTCCAAAGCGAGTCTGCCGGCGGTCAAGTCCCTGGCGCGCTATACGGACGAAGAGGGGCTTTTTCAGGCGGATGCCATTCATCTTGCGGACCAGCCGCCCCCGGTCCGCATGCTGCATCCTTATGAGCCAACGAAGCGACTGTCGCTCGTAGAATGGACGAGTGAATGCCTGATCTCGCCGGTCATGGAATCGGGGGAACGTTGTGATTCGCGGTATTCCGTTCCGGAAATAGCGGAATTCTCGCGGGAAAGGAGAAAACAACTCCCGCTGGAGTTTCGGCGGTTTGAGAATCCGCACATCCATAAGGTTGGGCTCAGCCCGGAACTCCATCAGTTGCGGGAAGATGTCCGGAGCAAACTCAGCCGGACGCATTCCTAAGCGCACAACTCAAGCTTCCAGCTCGAGGATGTGCCAGGGCAGGCCGGATTCGTTGAGCGTCTGCATAAACGGGTCCGGGTCGAGCTGTTCGAGATTCCACACGCCCGGCTGGTTCCAAATGCCTTGCAGGATCATTTGTGCGCCGACCATGGCGGGCACTCCCGTGGTGTAACTGATCGCCTGACTGCCGACCTCCTTATAGCAGGCCTGGTGGTCGCAGGTATTGTAGATAAAAATGCGTTTTGGCTTTCCGTCTTTATGGCCGGCAATATCACATCCGATACAGGTTTTTCCCCGGGTGCGCGGCCCGAGCGTGCCCGGATCGGGAAGCACGGCTTTGAGAAATTCGATCGGAGCGATTTCCCTGTCTTCGAACCGAATCGGTTCAATCGAAGTCATCCCCACGTTTTGCAGCACGTTTAAATGGCGCAAGTATTTTTCGGAGAAAGTCATCCAGAAGCGGAGTCGCTTGAGGTCGGGAAAATTCCGGGAAAGCGACTCAAGTTCTTCGTGGTAGAGCAGATAAGCATCCTGCTCGCCCACTTCCGGAAAATCGTATACCCTGTGCATGCTCAGAGGAGCCGTTTCCTTCCATTCCCCATCCTCCCAATACATGCCATTCCGGGAGATCTCCCGGATGTTGATTTCAGGATTGAAATTCGTGGCGAAGGGGAGGCCGTGATCTCCCGCGTTGGCGTCGAGGATGTCGATTGTCTCAATCGTATCGAAGCAATGTTTTTGGGCGTAGGCGCAGAACACATTCGTCACGCCGGGATCGAAACCGGAACCAAGAAGAGCGGTGAGCCCCGCTTCGAGAAAGCGGCTCTGGTAGTCCCATTGCCACTTGTACTCAAACTTCGGATCGTCGCGCGGTTCGTAGTTTGCGGTGTCGAGGTAATGCACGCCGCTTGCAAGACATGCTTCCATCAGCGCAAGGTCCTGGTAGGGAAGGGCGAGGTTAATGAGGACGTCGGGTTGCTCGCGCTTCAGCAAAGCGGTTGTGGCCTCGACATCATCCGCGTCGATTTCCGCCGTCCGAATCGTGCGGTTCAGCTGCTTCCGAATGGCATCAGCGATGGCGTCGCATTTTGACAGCGTCCGTGAGGCAAGCAGGATATCTTCGAATATGTCAGGGGCCGCCGCACATTTGCGGGCGGCGACATTGCCGGCGCCACCCGCTCCTATAATGATGATCTTGTTTCCCATGCGCGAACTAGAGTGGAAGCTTCGGCACTGTTTCAAGATTATTCCGTGCTTTCTTCTTCTTCTT
>JBKGYB010000232.1:0-3007 GCA_046546295.1 Opitutales bacterium
TTCCCGTAATCCCTCAGGACTTGCTGGGTCGGGGTCTCCTCGGACGCGAGAAAGCCCGCGCACTCCCCGGCATGGATGATGTATCCGCCCGCTTCACCGCCTTCCGGGCCGAGCTCCACCACCCAGTCCGCCAGGCGAATGACGCCGGGGTCGTGCTCGATCACAATGACCGTATTGCCGGCATCGCGCAATTTGAACAACAGGTCCATCAAGCGTTGCACATCAAGCGCGTGCAGGCCGGTGGTCGGCTCGTCCAGTATGTACAGGGTTTCGCCCTGCTGGCGCTTGCTCAGTTCGAGGGAAAGCTTGATCCGCTGGGCCTCGCCGCCGGAGAGCGTGGTGGCGGGCTGCCCCAGTTTGATATAGCCGAGCCCGACATCGGCCAGCGTGCGCAACTTCTCCGCAATTCGCGGCTGGTTTGCAAAGAGATCGAGCGCCTCCTCCACGCTCATGTCCAGAGCGTCGGCTATGCTGTAACCTTTGAAGCGAACATCGAGCGTTTCACGATTGTAGCGTTTGCCGCCGCAACTCGGGCATTCCGTGTAAACATCCGCCATGAATTGCATATCGAGTCGAATCACTCCGTCCCCCTTGCAACGTTCGCAGCGCCCGCCGGATACATTAAAGCTGAAACGCTTTCGGGTATAGCCCCGGACTTTTGCCAGCGAGCACTTCGCATAGAGGTCACGCAACAGGTCGAACAACCGGGTATACGTGGCGGGATTGGAGCGGGGGCTGCGGCCGATCGGGGACTGGTCGACCCGTACGACGGAACTGAAATGCTCGAGCCCGTCCAGACGCCGGTGTTTTCCGGGAATCACTTTTGCGCGGTGCAACCGGAACGCAGCGGCCCGCGCCAGGATGTCATTGACCAAGGTGCTTTTCCCGGAACCGGAAATACCGCATACCACACTCAGCAGGCCCGCCGGAAACGCGGCATCGCCCCCCTTCAAATTGTGCTCGGTCGCTTCCCGGATCGTCAGCCACTCGCCCCGCGGATGCAAGGTCGCCGCATCCTTCTCCACCCATGCAGACCCGCTCAAAAAAGGTCCGGATCGACTGGCGGACGCGGCTGTCGCCTCCTCCGGCGTACCTTCAAAGAGAAGACCGCCGCCTTCCGAGCCGGCGCCCGGCCCCAATTCGATCAAATGATCCGCGGCCAGCATGGTTTCCCGGTCGTGTTCCACCACAATTACGGAATTTCCGCTATCCCGTAGTCCCTCCAGTGTCCGGACGAGACGACGGTTGTCGAGCGGGTGCAAGCCGATGCTCGGCTCATCCAGCAAATAAACCACGCCCACCAGTGACATGCCGAGCTGTGTGGCCAGACGAACACGTTGTGCTTCGCCTCCGCTCAGGGTCGCGTAGGGACGGTCCAATGACAAATAGTTAAGCCCGACTTCATTTAAAAAGCGCAGGCGCGAGGCCAGGCCCGCCACCGCATCGCGAACCTCCGCATAGGCCTCCTTTTCCGAGAGCCCCTCCGCAAACGCTGCGGCATCCTGCAGCGACATGGCCAGAAAATCGGTAAAGGCGTGCGCTTCGAGCAGCACGTTCCTACTTTCCGGGCACAGACGCTTTCCGCCGCATGCGGCACAAGGCCGGCTCGTCTGGTAGGCCATCAACCGGGCCTGCAAGCCCTCGCTCCGTGTTTGCCGACGGGTTTCCTCCAAATCCGCGATAACCCCCGGAAACGGAAC
Source organism: Opitutales bacterium (assembly GCA_046546295.1). GTDB lineage: Bacteria > Verrucomicrobiota > Verrucomicrobiia > Opitutales > Coraliomargaritaceae > JBKGYB01. The sequence continues at coordinate 1,701 of JBKGYB010000232.1, forward strand.
CGCTTCGGGGGTTTTATTGCCGCTGGTTAATTTGAAATGAAACAAGCGCTCACCGGCGCCATACAATATTTGTTCGCGTATTTCAGGCTCGAGTTCGCCCCATGGCACATCCGGATCGAAAGGCAGTTGTTCCGCCAACTGCTTGAGCATGGCATTCCTGCGGATGATCATACGCTTGGATCCCAGCCGCCAGGGCTTGATGGCGCCCTTTTTCACTGATTTTCCGGGATCGGGAACGAGCAACTCAGGCTCAAACTGCATGGTTTCACCCAAGCCCCCGCACTGGGGACAGGCCCCTTCCGCATGATTCCATGAAAAATGACGCGGCGTCACCGGATCATACACCTCGCCGCACTGCGCACAGGCCAGCCGATTGCTCAACGGCAACTCGCGCCACTCCCCGGACGCCGCATCCTCCAGCAGCAGGAGCGCGCGGTCCCCGCCCTCGGCAAACGCCAGCTCAAGGGAGTCCGCGAGGCGACTGCGCTGGTCGGGGCGCAAAACAAGTCGGTCGACGACGATTTCCACGCAAATGCTTGTGGCGGACGAATCGATCAAGTCCGGCTCATCCAGGCGGCGAATTTCACCGTTTAACCGGACACGCTGAAACCCGCGCTGTTGAAGACGGGGCAACTCCTCCCGCAACAGGGCCGGGCGAGCGGTCATCCAAGGCGCCAGAACCATGAGCCGGCTGCCCTCCGGCTCCGCGAATATTCTGGCGAGACAATCATCCAGCGAGCGGCGCTCAATGACGCCGCCATCTTTCGGGCAATACGGCTGCCCGCAGACCGCCCACAGGACGCGGGCAAAATCCGCGATTTCCGTCATTGTGGCAACGGTGCTTCTGGGGTTGCCGCCGCCCTCGCTGCGTTGTTCGAGCGCGATAACCGGCGACAAGCCCTCAATATAATCGACGTCGGGCCGTGGGATCCGCTCCAGAACCGCCCGGGCTTTGGTGGAAAGACTGTCGATATATTTCCGGTAGCCTTCCGCATAGATCGTATCGAAAGCAAGGGAGGACTTGCCGGAACCGCTCACACCGGTAAGCACCACCAACTGATTCCTGGGAATACGGATATTGAGGTTGCGGAGGTTGTGCTCGCGGGCCCCTTTAACCGTAATGGCATCGGGTTGATTGGCGGAGGAGCGACTCATAAATCAAAACCGTCGTCTATACACGATACCTCGCACAAAGTGCAAGCCCGCGCGAAGCATTCAGTGATCGGCTTACGGGAGCGGGCGACGGGTTTTTCAGGCGAAGGACTTTCACTCCAAAAAATCATTTTGCCCTTGCAAACACAGATGGA
>JBKGYB010000233.1:0-3001 GCA_046546295.1 Opitutales bacterium
GATCCCCGGGGCGCCGTGCGGGCTCACGGGGAGTTGATCGCCGGCAAGGGAGCGACGGACGAGGATGCCGTGTCGGTGCGGGCCGCGACGGCGCGGGCAATGGAGAGCGGGGAAAGCCTTGCGGCTCGGGCGGACGCGTTGCGCTGCCGGGTGCGCTATTTTACAGACGGGGTCGTTTTGGGTTCGGCGGTGTTTGTGGCGAAGTTTTCGGCCCATTTGGGGCGAGGGCGGAAACGTCCGCCGACGACAGAAGCGATGCAGGGAGCCGAATGGGGCGATCTGAGCGTCGGACGCCGGTTACGCGGCGTACTGTTCGGGTGAGTGAGCAAGGGCGGAACACTCTGTTCTTCTTTGTGGAAAAACAGCCATCTCCCCGTAAAAGCCGTTTAATCCCTTGCGCAGTCGGGTATGCGTAGCTATTCCTCAGTATGGCATTTTCCGAAATCAGCTTTTGTTTGCGGTTTTATGGAAGAGCTGCAATTTTAGTGGCATGCGTATAAGCTTGCTCCTTCTTCCCGTGCTCCTGGGGCTCGGTCTTGCCGGTTGCCATACGGTGCCGCAAACCGGGCGTTCCGCCCTGCACCTTATGCCGGCCAGTGAATTGGCGGCGATGTCCGCTCAGCAATTCGGGAAGTTGAAAGCGGAGACCCCGATTTCGAATGACCCGGACTATAACGAGCGGATGCAACGGGTGGGGGAGCGGATTGCATATGTCGCGGATGAGGATATTCCAAATGCGGACTGGGAGTTTGTGGTTTTTGAAGACGACGAGCAAATGAACGCCTTTGCCATGCCCGGGGGCAAGGTGGCGATTTACACCGGCCTGTTTGATATCATACAATCGGATGATGATCTGGCCGTGGTGATCGGGCATGAGGTCGCGCACGTGGCTGCAGGCCACGGGAACGAACGCGTGTCCCAGCAGATGCTCGCGACCGGTGGTGCGTTTGCTTTTCAATTGGGAACCAAGGATATGGATTCATCCGATCGGCAACTCATCATGGCTGCCTACGGGGCCGGAACGACGATCGGTATTCTGCTGCCGTACAGTCGCTTCCATGAGAGCGAGGCGGACGAGATTGGGCTGATGTACACGGCAAAGGCGGGCTATGACCCGAGGGAGGCCATCGATTTCTGGCAAAGAATGGAAAACGAAAAGAATGGCTCGCCACCGGAATTTCTTTCCACGCACCCGACCGGACAAACACGGATGCAACGCCTGCGCCGGATCATGCCGGAGGCGATGGAAGCCTACCGCAAGCGTTGAAGGGGGCTGTCAGTGTTCGCTTCGGGTTGACCCCGGCGGGGGGGAGCAGCAGATTGCCGGAATGATGGATCCGCTGGAAACACTTAAGGAATATATTCGCCATCCCTCCGTATCGACCGACTCGGCTTATGCCGAGGGCATGGAGGGCGCACGGGCCTATGTCACAGCCCTGCTCGAAAACCTCGGTTTTTCGGTGGAAACCGTAGCGACCGAACTGCACCCGATCCTGCTGGCGGAGCGCATGGGGGACCCATCCTGGCCCCATGTCGTGCTGTACGGACATTACGACGTGCAGCCGCCCGATCCTCTGGAGCGGTGGACCTCCGCGCCCTTCGATCCGGAGGTGCGCGAAGGACGGCTTTACGGCCGCGGCGCGGCCGATAACAAGGGGCCCACAATCGTGCACATGGCCGCTTTGGAGCGCGTCCTCGCAGCCCATCCGGACTTGCCGGTTAATTTCACCTATGTCATTGAGGGCGAGGAAGAGATAGGGAGTCCGAGCATGCCCTCGTTTTTCGACCGCCATGCCGAACGCTTGTCAAAGGCGGATTTTATGCTGGTCTCGGATACGGGCAGCCCGAATCCGGAGCAAATCGTGATCACAACCGCCCTGCGGGGCTTGGTTGGGTTGGAGGTCAAGCTCAGTGGTCCGGCGACGGATTTGCATTCGGGCATACACGGAGGCGCGGTGTACAATCCGATACAGGCGCTGACTGAGCTGTGCGCCTCCTTGCACGACACGGGCGGCAGCGTGAATGTGCCTGGTTTTTACGATGCGGTGGCGCCGGTTCTGGATTGGGAACGGGAGGAGTTGAAGCGCTACCCGGAAACCGAAGCCAGCTACCGCAAGCTTCTCGATGTGCCGGCATTTCATCCTGCCCCCGGCCTCTCGCCTCTGGAGGCCGTGCGCTTCGGGCCGACGCTCGAATTCAACGGCATCGGCGGCGGCTATCAGGGCGAAGGCACCAAAACAGTGATCCCGCGGGAAGCATTTGCGAAAATCACCTGTCGCCTCGTGGCCGAGCAGGACCCCGCGCATATTCTGGAGCAATTAAAAGCATGCTTGCGCAAGCGATGTCCGGATGGGGTGCGGATTCAATTCAAAGACGGAGGCGCGGCGGAAGCGTATCTAGTTGTGCCTCCGGGGCGGCCCAATACACCGGACAACCAGCCGGAAGCACTGGCCCGGGCCTTTTCTTCCACTAATCGGGCTATCGAAGCGAGCTTCGGCAAGCGGCCCATTTATTTGCGGGAGGGCGGCAGCATACCGGTCATTGCCGATTTTAAGAAACGCGCGATGCTGGATGCGTTGATGGTCGGGCTCTTTACCCCGATGGACAATCTGCACGCCCCGGATGAAAGTTTTGATCTCGGGCTCATGGAACGTGCGATCCATGCCTTCGAACGGATTCTCCGTGAAATTGCGGAGAGGCGACCTTGATTCCTGATTCTTGATGCGCTTGCGTCCCGCCTCAGCGGGGGCGGATTGGGCGATTAACGCGAGGTGAGAGACCACCCCGGCCTGGCAAGCAGGCCACCCCTAAGAAAGGAGGGGAGTTTTAGGTGAGAGGCGGAAGGCTAGCTAGGCCGGACGCCGAACGCCGCACAGCGCTCTGTTACGGAGCCCTTCGACAGGCTCAGGACCTAGGCAAGGGCGTCCCGCCCTTGAGCGGTGGATGCGAGCGGCGGACGCGCTACCCGGCAAGCAAACGCATCAGGGCGGGACGCCCTGAC
>JBKGYB010000234.1:0-2972 GCA_046546295.1 Opitutales bacterium
CTGTCTCCGGGCTCTTACGCCTACTTGCACGCTACCGCCATTGGTCGACGCATCGAAATGTGAACCAATTTAAGAGGGCATTAAAATCTGGCCAGGATAAGCACCTGATGGTAAAACAGTTAAGGCGCGGGGATTCCGGAGATGCAATGTTTTTATGTCGGAGGCTAGAGGCGGCGGGGCTCATTCCCCTGCTCCGCGTGTGAGGCCGTTTTGCGCAAGGCTCAAAATCGGGGCCGAGTTTTTGGCTGGTCAAGCGCTCCTTGATGGATTGAACTCACAGCTTCTTTCCCGCTTCCATTCTTTTCCGCCCTACTGTTGTGAACGTCCATCCCACAAAATCCGAATTTGTCGACCTTGCCCGCAAAGGAAACATCGTCCCGGTGTATCTCGATCTCACCTCGGATTGTGAAACGCCGCTCGCCGCGTATTGGAAGCTCCGCTCGGAAAATCCGTCCTTTCTCTTTGAATCCATTGTCGGGGGCGAACGCATCTCACGCTACTCCTTCCTTGGCACGGAGGCGCGGGAAGTGATTCGCGTCCATGCAGACGAGACCACCGTCACGCAAGCCGATGGTTCGGTCCGTTCCCAGCCGACCCCGACCGACCCGCTGCAAGCCATCGAAGATGTCATGGGACAATATCGTCCCGTGACACTTCCCGGCATGCCCCCTTTCACCGGCGGCGCGGTCGGTTTTGTCGGGCACGAATATATTCACTACGTGGAGCCTACGGTTCCCAAACCGGAATACAGTCCCCTCCGCACGCCTATTCTGTATTACCTGCTGACCGATTCGATGCTCGTCTTCGACCATGTTCGCCAAGTGCTCCGCATCTGCGTGACGCTGCCGATCAGTGATAATCCCGAAGCCACCTATGAGGCATCCGTCGAACGGATCCGCTCCATTCGGGAACGCCTGGAAACACCACGACCTTTGAGCCACCGGGAAATCGTGGGGCCCGGCGCCGTATCCGTCCCGCCGGGCAATTTCACCGAGCAGGGCTTTCATGATGCCGTCAATCGGGTAAAATCTTATATTCGTGCGGGCGATGTTATTCAAACCGTTCTTTCGCAGCGGTTTGAACAAAGGTTCACGCCCTCGCCCATCGACCTGTACCGGTCCCTGCGAACCATCAACCCATCCCCCTACATGTTCCTGCTGGAGGATCCCGACTTCGCGGTCGTCGGCGCATCCCCCGAGGTTCACGTCCGGTTGACCGGCGAAACCGTCGAAATACGCCCTATTGCCGGAACCCGGCAACGCGGCGCCACCGAGGAAGAGGATCGTGCGCAGGAGCAGGACCTCCTCGCCGATGAAAAAGAACGCGCCGAACACCTCATGCTCGTCGATCTGGCACGCAATGATATCGGCCGAGTGTGCCGTTTTGGCTCAATCCAAGTGCCCGACTTTATGACGATTGAGCGTTATTCACATGTTATGCACATCGTCTCGCAGGTTATCGGGTCAATTGCGCCCGGGCAGTCGGCCTTCGACCTTATGCGCGCGACCTTCCCTGCCGGCACTCTGAGCGGCGCACCCAAAATCCGTGCCCTGCAAATCATCGCGGAACTTGAAAACTCCCAGCGCGGCATCTACGGAGGGGCGCTGGGCTACTTCAGCTATGAAGGCAACCACGACTCGTGTATCGGCATTCGCACGGCCGTTCTCCAGGATGGCAAAATTTTCATTCAATCCGGCGCTGGAATCGTGGCCGATTCCGTTCCTGAAAGCGAATTTGAAGAAACTGTAAATAAGGCAAAAGCCATGCTGAAAGCGGTTGCTTTAGCGGAAAAAATGGCTTAAAAATCGTTTTTCCAGTAAGCCAACTCGATTTCCTCCGATGTATTGGGGCAATCTTCAGGAACAAAACCCCCGATACAATACTCTAATATCGGCAAGGGCTTGAGTCTCCAATAATAACCCAAACACGGAAAATTTTTATGGCACGGAAAACCACAACACCAAAGAATCGCGTCAGCGATCGGAAGCAAGATCCCAATTCCCATGTTCCCCGCAGCGGGGGCGAGGAAGTAGAGGCGGTCGCGGATGTGCGCAATTTGCCTTCGACGGATCGCAATGTCATGCGCACCTATATGCAGGAGATTGGGAAAACCCCGCTCCTGACACCCGAAGAAGAAGTCGAGCTGGCCGGTCGTATCAAAAAGGGCGATAAAGCCGCGCGCGACCGGATGATCTCGGCGAATCTCCGTCTCGTGGTTAAAATCGCCCACGATTACAGTAATTTCGGGTTGCCCCTGCTCGACCTGATCAGCGAGGGCAACATCGGGCTCGTCAAGGCCGTCGAACGCTTCGACCCCTCCAAAGGCGGCAAGCTGAGCACGTATGCCGCATGGTGGATCAAGCAATCCATCAAGCGCGCCTTGGCGAACCAGAGCAAGACGATACGGCTGCCGGTTCATCTCGTCGACAAGATAGCGCGCATGCGAAAAGTATCCGCCGATCTCGCGGAGGAGCTTGATCGCGAACCGACCGACGAAGAAATCGGTTACGTCATGGGCATGCCCGTCAATAAGGTGGCTCATTTGAAGAGCGTCAGCGTGCGCCCCTCGTCGCTGGACGCCCCCATAGGCGAGGACGGCGACACAAGCTTTGGCGAAATCGTCGGCGACGAAAACCAGGCAACCCCGTATGAAGACCTTCACGGGAAGTCCATGAGCAGCGACATCCGCTCGGTGATCAATCTTCTCGACGAACGCGAGGCGGAGATCATTCGCCTGCGCTTCGGGCTGGAGGGCAACCACCCGCTCACACTGGAAGAAGTCGGCGAGAAATTCAATATCACGCGCGAACGGGTACGGCAGATCCAGAACATCGCCGTTCACAAGATGCGACGCATGATGACCGACAACGAAAGGCAGCGCACGCGGGAAGAAGTCCACGAAGAGCGGCTCGAGCAAAAGAAGATGGAAGTTCTTCAGGAATTCTTCGAGAAGCAGAATTCGGACAACTGAC
>JBKGYB010000235.1:0-2966 GCA_046546295.1 Opitutales bacterium
CAGGCCGGAGGGTAGCCCTACGGGCGGAGGCCGGGATCAGGGGTCCCGCCGCCCCCGGGATCCGCTCTCGTCACCCTCTACCGTCAATACCACCATGGTAAATCCCGCCGGAAAATCGACCCTCGTGCGATGCAACGCACGTTTCCCCGAAAAACCCGAAGATGGTGTCACGCAAACTTCACAGAGACAAGAGGAGTCCCCATGTTCCGCCCTTACGGCGAACTGCCGCCTGCTGCCGCCCGGCATGCTATTCCGTGACCGCACGCGCCTCGCCCTTCAGGGCGGCCGCGTAAGTATGCCACGGCAAGGTCGCGCATTTGATGCGGGCGGGGAATTTGCGCACCCCCACCAAGGCCGCAAGCGAGCCGTCCCGGTCAAGCTCGGCTTCCGGTTCCTCCTCCCCGGTCAATAGTTCGTTGACCCGGCCCGCGACGGCTTTCGCCTCTGTAGTTGTCTTGCCCTTCAACTCCTCCGTCATCATCGAGGCGGAAGCTTTGCAGATCGCGCAGCTCGCGGCAGTGAACCGTACATCGCGAAGCCGGGGTTCCCCGTCCTCCAGGTCGAGATACACTTCTATCCGGTCGCCGCACAATGGGTTGAAGCCCTCCGCCTTGTGGGTGCAGCGTTCAGGCTCCCCGTAGTTCCTCGGCCGCTTGTTGTGATCGAGGATGATGTCCTGGTAGAGTTCTTCGAGATCGGACATGATAAGCGCGCGGCGTGTTGTTAAGTGAAAAACTTCCGCATCTTTTTAAGCGCTTCCACGAAGCGCGACACATCGTCGAAATCGTTGTAGTACGCAAACGAGGCGCGGGCGGTTGCGGGCACGCCGAAGCGCTTGAGCAGGGGCTGGTTGCAATGATGCCCCGCCCGGATCGCCACGCCGTCGGCATCAAGGAAAGTCCCGATATCGTGCGGATGAATTTCGTCGATCAGAAATGAAATGATGGAGGCTTTATCGGGGGCCGTCCCATAAATCCGCATGCCTTCCATCGAGGTCAGTTCCTGCATCGCGGCTTCAAGCAGGGCGCCCTCATGCGCGAGCGCAGCTTCCCGGTCCATTGCGCTCAGATAGTCGATCGCAGCGGATAATCCAAGCACCCCGGCGATGTGCGGCGTCCCCGCTTCGAATTTGCCGGGAATCCCCTTGTACGTGGTGCCCGCGAAATCCACCTTTTCGATCATGTCGCCCCCGCTCTCATACGGCGGGAATTGTTCCAGCCACTCGCGCTTGCCCCAAATCACGCCGATCCCCGTCGGACCAAATACCTTGTGCCCGGAAAAGACGAAAAAGTCGCAGCCCAGATCGCTTAGGTTGACCGGCATGTGCGGAGCGGACTGAGCGCCGTCCACTAGCACCGGAATGTTCCGGGCATGGGCTTTGGCCACAAGTTCTTTCACGGGGTTGATTGTCCCGAGGGAATTCGAAATATGCGTCAACGCCACGATCTTCGTCCGTTCGCTCAACAGATCCTCGTATGCCTGCGTATCAAGTACGCCGTCATCCCTCACGGGAACAACACGGATCGTGGCGCCCGTTTTTTCGGCCGCGATTTGCCACGGCACAATGTTGGCATGGTGCTCCATGTGCGTGAGCACAATCTCGTCGCCCGCTTCGAGCACGGTCTCAATGAAGCCGTGCGCAACCAGATTGATGCCTTCCGTCGCGCCCCGGACAAATATCACTTCGTCCGCGTCTTCCGCTCCGAGAAAATCCGCTACTTTGTGCCGGGCGCTTTCATAGGCGTCCGTCGCCTGTTCACTCAGATAATGGAGCCCGCGGTGAATATTCGCATTACCGGTGCGATAATAACGCTCCAGCGCCTCGATCACGGGAGCGGGCTTCTGGGAGGTCGCGGCGTTGTCCAGATAGGTCAACGGCTTGCCGCGTACCTCGGTCGACAGAATCGGAAAATCCGCCCGCACGCTGCGGTAGTCAAATGGAGCTAAAGTTTTCACGCCTTACAGCGTCGTGATTGAGGCGCGAATCTCAATTTAAATTGATAGAAAATTCTTGTCGAATCCTCCGCTCAAATACCTTAGTTCGTATAGTATGCGCCCAAAAAAAGACGGAAAAATCATTGTCTGGATCGTTGCTCTGGCCGCTATTGGAACCGCCGGCATCCTGGGCGTCTCGTTTTATTTTTCCACTTCAAGCATCCATGAGTTGCTGACCGAAAACCGCGACCTCAATCGCGCCATCCACAACCTCACCAAGGAAGAACAAATCGGCTACGCCACCGTGCAGGAACAGCGGAAGACCGAGGGCGGGCAAACCGAAACCGTGGTCCGCTTTGTTCAAACCGAAGCGGGCGAACCGCGGCGAATTGTTTCGGAGCAACTGTTTGCCGTCCTCGGAAAAACCATCCATTTCGACGCGCTCATCGTTAAGTTCACGGACGAGTTTGTCAGGGACGGGGAAGAACGCGCGCTCTATCTCTGGCGGCGGATACACGGCGAGGACACGCCGCCGGGACAGGCCAAGCGGATCGAGCGTCCGGGCTCTGAACCGGAACGCTACTATGCAATCACCAAGACCCTGCGCATGCAAAACAGAAAGGTGTTCTGGGAGTCCATCTGGGACTTGGCCAACGACCCCGAGGCCCTCAGCGAACACGGAGTGAAAGCGGTTTTCGGCAACACGGTCTATATGGAAATGGAACCCGACAAACTCTACAAATTCAAAATAAGCCCCACCGGCCAGATCTATCCGGAAGTGGCGGACGCGCGTTGAGAGCGCTGTGCGGCGTCCGGCCGCACTTTCGGAGTCAGGGCGTCCCGCCCTGATGCGTTTGCTTCCCGGGCAGTGCAGCCACCGCTCAAGGGCGGGACGCCCTTGCTCCGTAACAGAACGCTGTGCGGCGTCCGGCCGCACTTTCGGAGGCAGGGCGTCCCGCCCTGCTGCGTTTGCTTCCCGGGCAGCGCAGCCACCGCTCAAGGGCGGGACGCCCTTGCCTAGGTCCTGAGCC
>JBKGYB010000236.1:0-2849 GCA_046546295.1 Opitutales bacterium
GCAAGGGCGTCCCGCCCTTGTTGGCGGATCAAGATTTCTGAAACTTTGGGCATCGCCGATGACGCCGATGATCGTTACAGGTCAGGGAAGTCCGCCGAGTTCTTCGGCGATGTCTTCGAGCGGGTAGGTCCAGATTTCCGACAAGGTCGGGTGGTACCAGTGCACTTTCAGCAGATCGAAGACCGTGGCTTTCATGGTGACAGCTACGGCCATCGCATGGGTGAGTTCGCCGCCTTCCTTGCCGACGCATTCGGCGCCGAGCACTTTCCCGCCGGGGCGTTCGGCGAAGACCCGAACATAGCCCGCCTTGGCTTCCATCAGGATCGATTTTCCATGGTCGTCAAAAGGAAACGCCGCGCTCACATAATCGATGCCGCGCTCCTTTAATTGCGCTTCTCCCAAACCGACGGTGGCGATTTGCGGATCCGTGAAGACAATTCCGAGGAGAGTATCGTAATTGACGGGTTCGGCGGGCCTGCCGGTTGCGTGCCGTGCGGCGCATTCGCCCTGAAGGATTGCAACATGCACGATTTCGTGAGGGCCTGCCACGTCGCCGCAGGCATAAACGCGTGGATTCGAGGTGCGTTGCAGCGCATCGCAGTCAATATGGCCGGAGCGTTGCGTTTCAATGCCCGCCGCTTCCAGGTTCAGGCCGTCGGTCGCGGGCCGGCGACCGAGCGCGTTTACAAGGTGCGGCGCGCTTGCGGTCCGGGGTTCGCCGCCCCACTCGAAATCAACCGTATAAGTCGAGCCTTCGAAACGCACGTCCCGGATTTTCGTATCGGTGTAGAGTTCGATCCCCTCGTTGCGGAAACAGGCTTCCATGCAGCCGGATGCTTTTGAAGAAAAATCCTTCAGGATGTGGGGGCTGCGTTGTATTTGGATGACTTCGCCGCCGATTCGACGGAGGAACTGAGCCAGTTCGCAGGCCACAATGCCGCCCCCGAGGACAATGACTTTTTCCGGCAGGTGGTCGAGTTCGAGCACATCGTCGCTGGTCCAGAAAGGAACTTCCGCAAGCCCCGGGACCGGTGGAACGGAAACGACGGACCCAGTGGCGACCATGAAGGAATCGGCTGTGAGGCGACGTCCGTCAGCGAGCTCGATTGTTTTCGGGTCGACGAAGCGCGCGCGCTGACGGATCAGGGTGAAGCGGTCGCTTTGCAGTTGGGACTGGCGGTGCTCGGCAAATTCGCCGATCACTTCGCGTTTCCGTTTATGCAGGGCGGGCATGTCCGCCGCGGCCTCGGGGATTGATAGCCCGAAGCTCGACCCGTGGCGCGCGAGGTGCAGCACTTCGGCCGAATAGATGAGCGTCTTGGAGGGCATGCAGCCGCGGAGGATACAGAGCCCGCCCAACGGTTCGCCGTCGTCCACGATGGCTACCCGTTCAAGCCGTTCGCGTGCGGTGCGTGCGGCGGCAAAACCACCGCTTCCGCCGCCGATTACAATATAATCAAAATGTTCCGAAGGCGTGTCCTGCTCCGGGGACGGCCGGTTGCTTGCCGCGCTCATTGGGTCCAGCAGATGGCTTCAGCCACCTCGTTGGCGGCGCTTTCACCCTCCAGTTTTCCAATGATGTAGAGTGCGAAGGGAATGGCTGTTCCGGCGCCCCGCGAGGTCAGCAACACACCGTCTTCAACAACGGGTTCATTCACGGCATTGGCGAGCTCGTCTGCGGCGGAGGGGTGGCAGGTGTAGCGCCGTCCTTCCAGGAGTCCGGCATCATGAAGCATGAGAGGCGCGGCGCAAATACAGGCGATCCATTTGTTTTCGGCGTGCTGGTGCTGGAGACGCTTGCAGAGCACGGGATGACGCCGGATCTCATGGATGCCCGGACCGCCTGGAAGAATGAGGACGTCAAATTCTTCTCCCGCCACATCATCGAAATGATGCGTGGCCTGAAGGGTCATGCCGTTACGTCCGCGGACAAGCGGGTTTTCGTCGAGGGCCGCCTGGACAACGGATATGTTCGCACGGGCCAACAGGTCGATTGGTGTGACCGCTTCGACTTCCTCAAAGCCGGCGTGCAGGACAACGAGTGCGCGATGTGTTTTTGCCATGGTTAAAATCTATGAAAATTTCCGGATAAAACGCAAAACCGAATCCCAGTATTTCTCGCCTGCAATGGGAATGAGATCATTGTGACCGGCTCCATCGATCCATAATTTCCGTTTTTCCCCGCGGATGTTTTTCCATAGTTTCCGTGCGTGTGAAAAGGGGACCGTTTTGTCTTCAGTCCCGTGGATGACAAGAACGGGGCATTCGATTTCGGGCAGCCGGGCCAGGTTGTTAAATTTGTCCCATGGCAGCAGGCGTATCCGGGTCATGACGCGAAAGGCCGAGGTAAATGCGCTGTGCAGCACCAGTCCGCCGACGGGATGTCGCGCGGCGAGACGAGAGGCCGGACCGCTGCCGAGCGAGCTTCCGTACAGGATGATTTGTCCGGGGTCAAAATTCAGCTCCTCCGTGGCATGGCGATAGGTGGCATCGGCGGCGGCGTGAACCGCCGGTACGCCGGCCTCGCCCGAGCTATTGCCATAGCCGGGGTAGTCATAAGCAAGCACCGCAATGCCGCGCTTTTGAAATGCCTCAAGGAGGGGGCGGATCATGCTCAGGTCTTCGCCATTGCCATGATGATAAAAAAGCAGCGTATCGGCGTTCTCCGCGGGAAGGTGCAGGACTTCGATGGAGTCCCCGTGCGCGCTTTTGAGATGAAACGCATCCGGCCCGGCGGATGTCCCTTCACGCTCATAGGGGAACATCAGGGAGTCCGCGAAAAAATAAGCGAAAACAATTCCTCCGAGGTACGCGATGGCGAGGGTGCGCAGAATCAGGGACCCGTAATG
>JBKGYB010000237.1:0-2788 GCA_046546295.1 Opitutales bacterium
GTAGAACTTCAGATGATCCGGCGGCGTCCTTTCAGGACGCGGGATTGGGGTTTGGAACGAATTCCACGGGTTCAAAACCCGTGGCTTTGGAACATTGCCCTTTCAGGGCATAAAGCCCGGGCTTAGTCGGATTTGGAGGCTAAAGGTGTCGCTCCTTGAAGTTCCGAGCAAACCCAACCCATCAACTGAAGGCCCTTGCCCTCCAAATTCCTTAGGTTGACGCACATGCGCTCAGCGGGATCAGTTAATCAGTGGTTCAACTGCGGAATGTAGGATAATCAGCGCTTCTCCAAGCGGTTTTCCGCCTTCGGCGGCAAATCGCTTGTCAGCAGCCCGTCACGCAAGCGAAACCAACTTCCGGATGTTTGCGAACCCTCGGATTTCCCTTTGGATTTCGATTGCCCAAGTCCGGCGGGCTGCTAGGCTTGCGCGTTTTTATTGCCCCGCCCATTCAACTTGCGGGGATACCAAGCCAAAGACCTTAGCCATCATGAAGCAACGTACAATTCTTAGGGAAGCCTCGATTAGAGGGAAATCCCTGCATACGGGTGAGGAAGTGCACCTCACAATCAAGCCTGCGCCTGCGAATCACGGGATTATTTTTAAACGAATGGACCTGTTTGGCAAGCCGGAGATTCGAACCCTTGTGGATTATGTGACGGATCTTGTACGCAGTACAACGATTGCGGACGGTCATGCAAAGGTGCATACGGTGGAGCATGTGTTGAGCGCGCTGAACGGCTGCGGTTTGGACAATGTGATCGTGGAGATGGACGCGAGCGAGCCGCCCATCATGGACGGATCGGCCAAACATTTCGTGAACCTTGTGCAGGAGGCCGAACCGGTGGATCAGGAAGAGGAGCGCGAAGTGTTTGTTCTGGACGAACCGATCTCGGTTACCCGTGGCAGCAGCTCGATCATTGCGCTGCCGCATGACGGCTTTCGGATTACCTGCACCTCGGCCGACGACCGCGGCATTCACACGCAGCATTTGAGCCTGGATATTGATCCGGAGACCTATGTCGCCCAAATAGCCCCGGCGCGAACCTTTACGATCTACGAGGACATTGAGGAGTTGTTGAAGCTTGGGAAAATCAAGGGCGGGAGTCTGGACAGCGCGATTGTAATCAAGGGCGATAAAATTGTGTCGAAGGAACCGCTCCGGTTTAAGGACGAATTCGCGCGGCACAAGATGCTGGATATCATCGGGGATATCACGCTGGCGGGAATGTCGATAAAAGCGCATATCGTGGCGGTGCGCCCCGGCCATGCGTTGAATGCGGAATTTTCGAAGGTGCTTCGAAAAAAAATATTGGAGAAGCGTGAAGGGGCGCGCAAACCGGCGGAGCCCAAGAAGGTGGATTTTCAAATCGAGGCCCATGAAAAGACGCTCGATATTCGGCGGGTGCTTGATATCCTGCCGCACAGGTATCCGTTTGTCATGATCGACCGGGTGGTGGAGATTCCGAGTGATGATGAACTGGTCGCGCTCAAGAACGTAACGATCAACGAGCCGTATTTTCAGGGGCACTATCCGGGGCGTCCGGTGATGCCGGGTGTCCTGCAGATCGAAGCCATGGCGCAGGCGGCCGGAGTTTTGCTGTTACGGCGACTGCCGTTGGAGGAAAATAAAATCGCGTTTTTTATGAGCGTGGACAAGGTGAAGTTCCGTCAGGCTGTGGAACCGGGCGATTCCTTGGAGATTCGCGTCGAGTTGGTGAAGACGCGGGGCGAAAGGATCGCCACAGCGAAAGGAACCTGCAAAGTCGGGGGAAAGCTGGTATCGAGCGCGGAATTAATGTTCATGCTGGCCGATGCGTCGGAATAATCCCCGGGGAAGTACGAAATGGCCGAGTTGATTCATCCTACCGCCATCATTGAGGCGGGCGCCGAGCTCGATCCGGATGTCCGGGTGGGCGCGTATGCCTATGTCGGACCTCGTGCCCGCATCGGAGCGGGAACCGAGGTGATGCACCATGCCACGGTGGACGGCAGTGCCACGATGGGCGAAAACAATGAAGTGCACCCATATGCGTATATCGGCGGAAAGACGCACGATAAAAAGTACATGGGAGGCATGCCGGGCCTGAGAATCGGGTCGGGGAATGTTTTCCGGGAATTCACCACTGTGCATTGTGCGACTGAGGAAGGAACGGAGACCGTGCTGGGCGACAACAATTTGATTCTGGCATACAGTCATATCGCACACGAATGCATCGTCGGCCATTCCCTCGTCATGAGCAGCCATTCCGCGCTGGGCGGGCATGTCGTGGTTGGCGACCATGTCAATATCGGTTGGGGCTCCGGAGTGCACCAGTTTTGCCACATCGGGGATTATTCGATGGTGGGCGCGGCTGCGAAAGTCGTGCGGGATGTCCCGCCCTACATGATTGCGGACGGGCATCCGGCCACGGTGCGAGCCCCCAATAAGGTGGGTCTGGAGCGGGGAGGATTCAACAGCGAAGACCTTGCTCTGGTGCGCAAGCTCTTCAAAGTATTCTACAAAGAGAGCTTGAACCGGGAACAGGCCGTCCAAAAGATGCGCTCCGAGGCTTCGGCGGAGAGGCGTGTCGTGCTGGACTTTCTCGATTTTGCCGAAAGGACACAGCGCGGCTTGTGCTGACATTTTGCGCTTACGTTTTGCGCGAAGCGCAAAACGTAAGCGCAAAATGTGGCTTGCCCGCAACGCGGGCAAGGAGCGGCGGTATTTATAGT
Source organism: Opitutales bacterium (assembly GCA_046546295.1). Taxonomy (GTDB): domain Bacteria; phylum Verrucomicrobiota; class Verrucomicrobiia; order Opitutales; family Coraliomargaritaceae; genus JBKGYB01. The sequence goes on from JBKGYB010000237.1 coordinate 2,716, forward strand.
AGCGGGAGCTTCCAGCTCCCGTCCGGTGGTTTGGAAGCTCCGGCCATGGGGTAGCACAGCCATCCTGGCTGTT
>JBKGYB010000238.1:0-2699 GCA_046546295.1 Opitutales bacterium
GGAGTGACGCGGGATAATCAAGCCTCGAAAATCTTGATCCGCCACCGTGTGGAAAATTGAAATAAAACAGACGCTGTGCGGCGTTCGCCGCACTTTCGGAGTCAGGGCGTCCCGCCCTGATGCGTTTGCTTCCCGGGAGCTCCTCCCCTGCCAAGGGGAGGTCACCTGCTTGACAGGTGGGAGGGGTCGCTCTGGCTTACGAGAACGGGCGACGAGAGGGGTTGACGAGTTTTACAATAGACTAACCCGCAACGATCCCGGCGTGGGTTCGACAATGCTCACCCCAGGAAAGCCGGTCGCTACAATCGTCGCCCGCTATCGTTGACCGTCGACCGGATTTCCGCCGGCTCTTTGCGTTTTCTTGAACCCGAAGATGGTATCACGCAAACTTCACAGAGGTAAGGAGTCCTGAGCCTGCGCTTAATCGGCGGCTTTGAGTTCGATCATGGGAAGATCCCAGATGGTGGAACCGTCTGTTGTTTTCAGGGAGGTGGGCCAGTTGCGCGTCAGGCTGCCGAGAGTGCGGAGTTCAGCTTTGCTCCAGCCGGAGTCGTCGATTTCACGAACGAGGAATTGTGCGCCGCCGTCCGGGGGACGCGTGACCAGGAAACAGGCTTTCGTCTCTCCTTCGGGACTGTAGGGAATAAGAACAGCGGGACTTCGCCTGAAGGCAAGTTTGAGTATCTTGCGCCCGTCGCGCCGGGCGGTGTTTTCTGCGAAACGTTTGTCGTCGCGGGCGTCCTTCCGGCTGCTCCATACAAGCTCCGCTGAGATGCCGGCTCGCTCCAGGCGACTTTTGAGGCGCGGGAATACGCCTTCGAATTCAGGAATGACTTCCTTTACCCGCTCAATGAATTCCATGCTTGCGGACGGGGCTTCTTCGAGCGGTTGAATCCGGGCGAGCCCGTGCCCTTGTTGGGCAACTTCATCATAGGTTTTTTTGAACGCATTGCCCCATGGGTTGTGAAAGTGGAGCTCTTCTCTTCTGTCGTCGTATCCGATCAACACGCAGCCATGTCCGCCGCTTCCGAATACGCCGGGCTTGAAGGAGATATAGAGGGGGCCGCTTTGGACGAGCGAGCGCCGGATGAGCGGGAGCATGGATTCCTCGAATGTTTTGGAATCGAGCCAATGGTGTAAACTGCCCTCGAAGCCGAGTTTCCGCATGGCGTGAAGCATGTCGCCGGGGAACGTCCCCTGACTGGAAGCGGAGGATTCCGAGGAGAGTTTCGCGACCTCCTCCTGATCGGTATCGTGATCATGGTAGCCGGCAATCATGGTGGCGGAAGCAGGAACGCAGTAGTTGTGCTTTTGCCGGACCATGGGGACACCCTTTAACTCAAAGGAACGGGGAAGACCTTTTTTATCCTCTTCCTTCTTTTTCGGGTTCTTATCAGGTATTCGGCGAGCAGCATTGCGTCTTTTTTCCGCAGCCAGGTGTTCCTTTACCAACTTTTTGTCATCCGGGTGCAATTTGTCCCATGAGAATGTGAAATAGCGTCCGTCATTGCGCCGCAGACGAACGGTTTCCTCGTCCGGATCCGCTTCGATGAAACGGGCTTGCAGGGAGCCCCCTTCGCTCCCGGTCCATTCGCGCATGTCACTCAAATCTTCGGCTTTGAGGGTGGAGGCGGGAACCAGGAGCATCATTACGCACCCCGTAACCCAAGGCAAGCGGGTCATTCGTTCAAGAACTTTGCTTATCCCATGCATGCCGGGCCGTTGTCCTGTTGATGGCGGGTTTTACCCCTCAGAGACGGCAACCTGATGACGAAGGTTCAGGGATTTCGCCAGCGTGTGCTCAAAGACCCGGTCATCTCCCTTTTTTGCAGCCCATTGGAGGTGGCGTTCGGCACGCTTGGGATCGTCCGAGACGCGCAGGTGCAAGCCAATATAGGTATGGGCTTCGGTTTCCTGTGAAAAGTTTGATACATGACTGATCAAACCCGATGCATCGATTTGGCCCTTGAGGTAGCTTAAGACGGGGGAGGGCCATTTTTCCTCGCGTTGCGTGCTGTTTGCATAGGCGAGGGTTTTTTTGGCCTGAACCTTGTTATTTTCTTCGAGTTGCGAGAAATAGACGATTAGCAGAGGGTAGATATTGCTGCTCCCTTCACGGTTATAGAGCATAGCGGCGCGTTTTGCGGCTTCTATCGCCTGCTTGAATTCACCGCGGCACATCCTCGTCCAAGCCAAGGATTCGTAAAAGAAGCCTTGGGCCTGGTCGCTTGAAGTCGCTTTTTGGAAAGAAGCGAGGGCCGTATCGAAGTCTGCCATGTTGAAAGCCGCAAGACCGCGGCCATTCCATGCGAACCCCTTGTCGGGGTGGTGGTTGACAATCGCGTCATAGGAAGCAAAGGCATCTTTATGGCGGTCCAGAGCGCTCAGGGCCATGGCCTCTCCAAAGCGCGCGGCAAGGTTGTCTTTGCTTTCCGCCATCGCTTCCCGGAATCCTTTCAGGGCCTGTTCGTGCTCCCCCGCATCGAGTTGCGAGAAGGATTCTTTCACAGACTCCTTATCGATCCGAAGCTCCGCGACTTCGGCGGAAAGCGCCCCGCACAAGACGAACAAGATCAGCACTGTCCGCAAGGATCGGGCTGTAGAGTGGCAACGTAGTTGTAGTGGAGTAATCATAAGCGAAAGAACCCGGCGATTTGAAGTTTATACCTTACATGAAACCGGGCACAATTCCAATCGAA
>JBKGYB010000239.1:0-2643 GCA_046546295.1 Opitutales bacterium
GTCGGGCAAAAGAACAAGTCGGATTGCTACAGTTATTTGCTGACAAGCCCTAAGGTGCGGGGGGCTGTCCGCGAGGCATTCGAATAAACTACGCTCTACAATTTGCCGCCGTAGATCGCGTTTCCACCGAGTTCCTCTTCGATGCGCAGGAGCTGGTTGTATTTCGCGATACGGTCCGAGCGACTGAGTGAGCCCGTTTTGATTTGCCCGCAGTTCGTAGCCACCGCGATGTCCGCGATGGTGGCGTCTTCGGTCTCGCCGGAACGATGGGAGAGGATGGATGTATAGCCCGCCTCCTTTGCCATTTCCACGGCATCGAAGGTTTCGGTCAACGTTCCGATCTGATTGACTTTGACGAGTATGGAATTCGCCGTGCCGGTATCGATGCCCTTTTTAAGGAACTTCGTGTTGGTAACGAACAGATCGTCGCCGACCAGTTGTGTTGTGTCGCCGATCGCAGCGGTGAGTTTTTTCCACCCAGTCCAGTCATTTTCGTCGCAACCATCCTCGATCGAAAGGATCGGAAAATCCCGTTGTAAATCCTTGTAGAAATCGATCATCTCCGCCGCCGAACGCTTCACGCCGTCGGATTTTTTGAAGACATACCTCCTGGATTTCGAGTCGTAGAATTCGGATGCGGCTACGTCGAGTGCGAAGAAAATATCCTTGCCGAGCTTGTAGCCCGCTTTTTCGACGGCTGTCGCCATCATCTCCAGCGCCGCCTTGTTGGACTCGAGTTGCGGCGCGAAGCCGCCTTCGTCTCCGACTGCGGTCGAGAGGTTCTTGCTCTTGAGCACTGCCTTGAGCGAGTGAAAAATTTCGCAACCCATACGGAGCGCATGACTGAAACTCCGCGCGCCTTTCGGCATGATCATGAATTCCTGGATATCGATGGGCGCATCGGAATGGGCGCCCCCGTTCATAATGTTCATCATCGGCACGGGGAGCACCTTCGCGTTAAAACCGCCGAGGTATTTATAAAGGGGCAGACCCGTGGCCTCCGAAGCGGCGCGCGCACAGGCAAGCGAAACGGCCAGTATGGCATTGGCGCCGAGGCTCTTTTTGTTTTTGGTGCCGTCGATTTCCAGCATCGTACGGTCAATGCTTGACTGGTCGCAGGCGTCAAACCCGATTAGTTCCGGAGCGATGCGTGTATCAACGTTTTCAACCGCCAGTTGCACGCCTTTGCCAAGATAGCGTTTCTTGGGGTCGGCCTTTTCGGGAAAGAGCTTGGCGGATGCCGTGCCATCGCGAAGCTCGACCGCTTCATTGACCCCGGTGCTGGCGCCGGAGGGCACGGACGCGCGGGCGATAACGCCGGAGTCGAGCTCGACTTCGGCTTCGACGGTTGGATTGCCCCGTGAGTCAATGATTTCACGGGCGTGGATATCAGCTATGATACTATTCATGATAATTACTTATACGTTTGCTTCAGGATTCTAATCCGGGCGGTTCCAATGCCGAATGCTTTGGATGGCGTCCGTAAAATATGGCTTAGTGGCCTTGTGGCGCCTGTCAATCCTTACTGCATGCCTCGGTTGCAGTTGAGGCCTTCAGATAAAGTTCCCGGCTGATCCAGGCATCTGTTGCCGCGTAGCGAATTTGCTTTGCATCCAATTCTTTGCGCGCCCAGTTGGAGACTTGGGCGGCTTTGCTGATGCGCCCGCCCAGCATTATGGCGGCAAGCGGGCGGAGGCCGCGGTTCTCATAACCAAGTTTTGTCGTAAGATCCGCGATTTCGACGAAGCCGGCCGGCTGAAAGTCCTCCATGGCTCGAAGTTCTTTCACATCGTCCTTTATGGCGACCCCTGCTTTCAGGATGTCCGGTGATTCGAGCACAGGGTGGAGCGGGGCGAATGTCCGGGCTGAGGCCACGCGGAACAGGTAAACACAATCCGCGGTAGCCAGTTGAATGAGTGCCGGCGGGTGGGATTCCCCCTTTTGGAAACTTGGGCGCGTCTCGGTGTCGAAGCCAAGCATCCCCTGCTGACAGAGTTTTTCGGCGGCGGATTCCATCTTTTCGACGGTATCCAGGATTTCGACCCTTCCTGTCCATGCAATCATGGGAAGTTCGTTGATCGCTTGTTTGGAAATGCTGCGTGCCTCGGGTTTGTTGCTGCTTGTGTTTTCGGACATGGGAAAAGGAATATTCAGGGAGCGCTCGCTCAGGCTTCGATAGTGAGCCCGTCATAAGCGAACGCAATGTGTTCGGGGATGCGGTCTGTTGCTCCCGGGCGGAGATGGTTTTGCACTACGTCCCGGCGTTGAAGGGCTTCTTTCTCAATTTTTTCGATATCGGAATCGGAATAGGCCGGCTCGTGGTGAAAAACAATCAGTTGCCTGACCTTTGCCCGGACGGCAAGTTCGACTGCGATGACTGCGTTGGAATGCCCCCAGTAGCGTTTTGAGTTTTCGGCTTCTTCAAGCGTATATTGTCCGTCAACGAGCAGGACGTCGGCATTGCGCAGGAAATCGAGGAAGGGGTAATCGTCTTTCATCGCTTCGGGGCCGTGTTCGGAATCGGAGGAGTACACGATGGATTTCCCGTTTTTTTCGAAACGGTAGCCCCAGGAATCGCCGGGGTGTTGCTGTTTTGCGGTTTTTACAGCGACGGGGCCGACCTGGAATTGAGTTCCGTCGGGT
>JBKGYB010000240.1:0-2629 GCA_046546295.1 Opitutales bacterium
GGGAGCCGACTGGGGCGATCTGAGCGTGGGTCGTCGGTTACGCGGCGCATTGTTCGGGTGAGCAAGAGCGACATACCTTGTTCTCGCTTGTAGAAAAAAGCCCCCCCCTCCCTTAGTAAAAGCCGTTTAATCGCGTGCAATTCAGCGCTTATGTGTCAATGATTGCGAAATTTATTGACACACCGTCTCACAACGGAGATCGGGCGTTCCCGCTCGCTCAGGGAGAGAATTTGCGGACATCCACGGAATAAGGCGAAGCGAATATCAGGGATTCCCATACTCCAAATCAGAACGCTTTCGACCACTTCGGCAGGCTCAGGACAGACCAGCTCAGCGGCTGGAAGCTCACGCCATGGGGTAGCTACCGCCATCTTGGCTGTTGCTGGGTTTTGAAACAGCTTGGAAGCCCGTGCCTTATGCGGTTTCTATTTTTTCCCGCGCTCCAGCCGGAGCATGCGGTGATGTGGCTTTCCACGCCCGAGTAAAAAAGTCAGTTTTATTCTGATTATATAATTGACATAATCTGCTATAATATGGAAATTATTGCTATGAAATTCAGCGTAGAGATGGATGATTCGACGCTTGAGAAGATCATGCTGGCGACCGGTATATCAAAGAAAGGTCCCGCCGTGGCCAAGGCCGCTTCAGAGTATTTGCGACGTGCGATGGCCAAGGAGTTTGCCGACATGGTGATGGAGGGTGAGTTCGAGGACTACCCCTTGACAAACGACGAGATCGAGCGATCGGATCGTTAGCGGGGGCTGTAACAAGCCGCAATGGGAATCATGGTTATCGTCGATACCAGCGCGTGGATTGAGTTCTTTCGGAGGGACGGTGATCCCGCCGTCAAGTTGGCCATGAAAGCCTTGATAGAAGAGCTGGAAGCCACGCTCTGCGGCCCGGTGGAAATGGAGTTTCTTGGGGGCGCACACCCCCGCGAACGCCCCCGCATCCAGAGTCGCTTTGATATCCTTCCTTACCAGAGCAACGATCAAAAGCTGTGGCGAGAAGCGGCATCCCAATACGCCATCCTGCGTGGCGAGGGCGTCACCGTGCCGTGGAACGATGTCCTCGTCGCCACCATTGCCCTCCGCCAGGGATGCCGCATTTACGCCGTCGATCGTCACTTCGAAGCGATGGAAAAACACGCGGGCCTGTGCCTCTACACGCCCGGCTACAACGGCGCCTTTCAGCCGGAGGGGTGAATAAGAGTAGAAGCGGGTTGGACACGGCTGTGCTCGCCTGTCCTTAACCTGTCGAGGCGGTTGCAGGCCGGTCGCTTGTCCAGGCAGCAGCGGCAAGAAGCCACTGCTGCTTTAGTTCGTGATTTCCTTTGATCCTTGCTCCCAGCAAAAGCTTTGCAATGCCGGCGCCCGCGGGACGCGCCGGATATTAGACTTCTTCGGTCACGCCGTCGACAAGGCCGTAGTCGATCGCTTCCTGAGCGGTCATGTAGAAATCACGGTCGGTGTCCTTTTGGATGCGTTCGAGCGGCTGGCCGGATGCTTCCGCGAGAATTTTGTTCAGTTCCTCGCGCAGGCGCTCCATTTCCTTGGCCTGGATGTGGATGTCAACGGCGACGGCAACCATCTGGCCGGAAATCAGGGGCTGGTGAATGAGGACGCGTGCGTGCGGGTAGAGCAGCCGTTTTCCTTTATCCGCGCCGCAAAGCAGAATGGACCCCATGCTTGCCGCGATTCCGGTAACGATCACTTTAATCGGGGAAGAAATCATCCTCATGGTATCGTAGATCGCCATGCCCGCCGTAATTGAACCACCCGGTGTGTTGATGAAAAAGGTGATTTCCTTTCCCGGATCTTCCGTTTCGAGATACAGCATCTTCTCCGTCACATCGCGCGCGGACTCATCGGAAACCTCTCCCCACAGGAAGACTTTTCGTTCCTTCAGAAATTTTTCCTGAATCTTGGTGCTCGTGTTTTTTTCGGACTCGTTGTTTTTGTCTTTATCAGCCATGAAATAATTTGTTTTCAGTTTATTGGTTGCGGGATCATCAGGTGAACACAGGTGGGGAAACTTTCAAGCCGTGACTTTAGGTTGTCCCTGGATTCCTTCAATTTTTCCTACTCGCCTGCGGTGGCGTTCGTCTTCGTCGAAGTCGGCGTCAAGCCATGCAGCCAGAATTTCCAGGGCGAGGGGTTCCGGGACGGGCCGCGCGCCGATGGCGATACAATTCGCGTGGTTGTGCTCTTTTGTCATGCGGGCCGACCAGACGTCCCAACAAACGCCGCATCGAACGCCGGGCACTTTGTTTGCGACGATGGCCTCGCCGTTACCGCTGCCGCCGAGAACCACCGCAGCATCGGCCTTGCCGGAAGCGACCGCTTCCGCCGCAGGCCGAATGAAGTCGGGGTAGTCGCATGCCGTCCCGCACGAGCACCCGAAATCGAGCACCGTGTGGCCGCGTTCTTCGAGAAAGCGCTTAATCGGCGTCTTTAAAGGGAAGCCTGCGTGGTCGGAGCCCAGGGCAATTGTCAGTTTCTGTTGATGCATGAAAACGTTGGATAAAAAGGGGAGAGGGCCGGCCGGGCAATAAAGGAATCCGCGGCGGATGAAGTTTTTTTTGATGCGGGATACGAAAAAAGGTTTGCGCCAAGCGCGGAGCAAGTTA
>JBKGYB010000241.1:0-2523 GCA_046546295.1 Opitutales bacterium
CATGAAAGCATTGACGATTGAAGCGTTTGGCGGACCCGATTTGATGAAGCTGAAAGAGCGCCCGGCGCCCGAGGCGGGCTCGGGCGAAATACGGATAAAAATAAAAGCGGCCGGGCTCAACCCGGTTGATTGGAAAATCCGCGAGGGGTATTTGAAGGACGTTTTTCCGCATCATTTTCCCATTGTTCTCGGCTGGGATTGCGCGGGCGTCATCGATCAGGTGGGCGAGGGCGTAAGCGCATACAAGGAGGGCGACGAAGTGATGGCGTATTGCCGCAAGGACTTTGTGCGCGACGGGTCATTCGCGGAATATATTGTTGTCGAGGCCCGCCACGTTGCCCCGAGGCCTGCCGCGTTGTCTTTTGAGAAAGCCGCAGCCTTGCCCTTGGCCGGGCTGACCGCCTGGCAGGCGCTTTTCGATGCGGGCCAATTAAAGAGTGGCGAGACGGTTATGGTGCATGCCGCCGCCGGAGGCGTTGGGCATCTCGCCGTGCAGCTGGCTAAAAATGCGGGCGCAACCGTTATCGGGACGGCGAGCCCGGGCAAGCACGCGCTACTTCGCGATCTGGGTGTGGACTATCCGCTCGACTACGCCGCCCCGGATATGAGGGGGCAGGTGCTTGAAATAACGGGCGGGCGCGGTGCGGACATTGTTTTCGACTGCATCGGAGGCGAAGCTCTGGAGAAAACACCGGAACTGTTATCCGAGCGCGGGCGAAGCATAACAATTGCCGGATTTGATCAGGTCGAGCCACTGCGCGAGCGCGGGGTCCCGCTGGAGTCGATCTTTGTTGCGCCGGATCCTGAAGAATTGAAAGCGCTGGGTGACCAGGTGGATGCGGGCACGCTTCGGGTTGAGGTCGAGGCCGTCTATCCGCTGGATGCTTTTGCGGACGCTTTTGCCAAGCTTGAGGACGGCCATGTCACAGGGAAACTGGTGTTTCTAATGGATTCGTAATCGTGAATTGTCATGAATATTGTAGTGTTGGACGGGTACACGTTGAACCCCGGGGATCTCTCCTGGGACGGGCTGGAAGCCTTCGGCTCCCTTCGGGTCCATGACCGCACTCCGCCCGACGCGATTGTCGAGCGCGCGGCGGAGGCGGAAATCGTTTTCACGAACAAGGTGGCGCTGGATCGTGCTGTTCTGGAGCAATTGCCGAAGCTGCAATACATCGGAGTGCTTGCCACCGGTGTCAATGTGGTGGATACGGAAGCGGCTGCGGAGCGCGGCATTCCCGTATGCAACGTGCCCGCCTACAGCGCGCCGTCGGTTGCCCAGTTGACGTTCGCGCTTCTTCTGGAGTTGCTGCAGGGGGTCGGCAGACACACGAACGCCGTTCGAAAGGGGCGATGGAGTCAATGTCCGGATTTCAGTTTCACCGAACAGCCCCTTGTCGAACTGCAAGGCATGACGCTCGGGCTTGTCGGGTATGGAGCGATCGGCCGCGCGGTCGCGCGCATTGGGGATGCTTTCGGGATGAACGTAGTTGCGGCGACGCGTTCGATGCGCGATCTGGAAGGCGCGGAAGCGGTGTCAATGGACGCTGTTTTTGAGCGCAGCGATGTTGTATCCCTGCACTGTCCCTTGACATCCGAAAACCGGGGGCTGGTTGATGCGGCTCGCTTGAATCGAATGCGCGCCGGGGCTTATCTGCTGAACACCGCGCGAGGCGCTTTGGTCAACGAAGCCGATCTTGCCGAGGCCTTGAATGAGGAACGCATTGCTGGGGCGGGGCTCGATGTTCTGTCAAGCGAGCCTCCCGAAGCGGACAATCCCCTCCTTGCGGCGAAAAACTGCATTATCACCCCGCACATTGCATGGGCGACACGTGCCGCGCGCGAGCGCCTGCTTGCCGCCACCCTTGAAAATTTGAATGCGTTCCTGGTAGGTGAGCCCAAAAACGTGGTTAATGAACCCCGGTAAAAGGAAGCTTATTTCTACTTCTCTTTTTCCTTCAGGGTTTCGGGGGCGCCTTCCTGCTCGAGTGTAAAGCCGAGTTTCACGCCGACCTGCCAGTGCTCGACCTTGGAGTCGACGATGTGGCCGCGGATTTCCTTAACCTCGACCCAGCGCATGTTGCGCACGCTTTTGCTCGCGTGGGCGACAGCGTTTTGGACGGCTTGTTCAATGGAGTCGCTCGAAGAGCCGACAAGTTCAAGTTTCTTATAAATGTGGTCTGTCATGGTTATGGTATTTTTCGGGTTGTTGTTCAGGCGAATTACAGAACGGTTTCAGGCATGGCTGCGGCTCAAAAAAAAGCGTAGCATTCATGAGAGGAGCCATACTAAAAACCTGCCTGTATTAGAAGCCTGATGCTAAAGCCATTCCGGCAGGTAAATCAAGGGGAAATGCTGATGATTTGCTACCAGTTAAGCTCTTTTCCGCATCCTCGGCCAGCAACCGGACGAGAACGGCACAATGCGGTGGCCGTTTTCGGCGCCGCCTTTAGTTCGACGATCCGTTGATCCTACATTCCGCAGTTGAACCACTGATTAACACTGATGAACACTGATCATTAA
>JBKGYB010000242.1:0-2508 GCA_046546295.1 Opitutales bacterium
TGCGGCATGCCCTTGGTCAAACGCTTTGCCCGTGAGACAGCCAGCGAATTGATTAACAAAATCAGCGAACGTGGCGCCTGGTCGATCGCACTGGTCAGGCTTGTTCCAATTGCCCCCTTTGTTGTTATCAACCTTGTAGCGGGCTCTTCACATTTGAAATTTTCGACGTTTTTGTCAGGGTCGATATTAGGCATGTTGCCGGGGATGCTTACGGTTGTCTGGTTGGCGCGCCAGGTCCGGGCCTTGCTGCTCAACCCCGGATGGAAGACCGGAATCGGCCTCGTGTTGGCGCTTGGCCTTGTTGTAATAATTGCAACGCTTCTGAAGAAGACTTATAAATCATGAGCTTCGGCGAAGCAGGAACCCTCCGGTTTTTAAGTTTCAACATTCACGGCTGTGTCGGACGCGGCGGTCGGGAGAGCGCCGGACCTGTGCTCGAAGTGATCCGGCGTTGCAACGCGGATGTCGTGGCGCTCCAGGAAGTCTATGACCACGACGAGGAGACGCACAGTTTTTTGCGGGGATTGGAGCGGTTTGATTATATGTCCATCCTGTATGGACCGACGATGCGCCGGCATCCCGGTTCCTACGGGAACATTCTTATGTCGAGGCTTCCGGTAATAGAGGAGGAGCGTATTGATTTGAGCATGGACGAGGCCGAACCGAGGGGAGCGATCCGCGCGCTGCTGCAAAAAGGGGGCGGAAAAATCGGTGTCGTCGGCACGCATCTCGGGTTGGCGTCTTTTGAGCGAAACAAACAACTGGAGCGCTTGCGCGCGCTTCGCGGGATCACACCCAGCCAAGGCGAGGCCGACCTTCGGCTGCTTATGGGCGACTTGAATGAATGGTGGTATTGGAGTCGTAACATGCGGGCGTTCAGGCGCGATTTTCCGGTCCGGTCGAAATGCAGGACATTTCCAGCGGTTTTTCCCTTGTTCCCGCTCGATCGTATCAGTGTGTCCGGTGAATTTTCGAATGCCAGGTTTACCAGTCCCCGGTTTCGCGAAGCCAGGATCGCTTCCGATCACCGGCCGGTACTGGCGGAAATCGCTCCCGCTTTTTGAACCTGAACAAAGCTCTAGCGCTCCAGCAGTTTCATAAACTCCTCGTTGCACTCGGTTTGGCCGATCCGGTCGATCATCGCTTCGGTGGCGTCTTCCACCTTTTGCCCGGCAAGCGCCCGGCGCAGGAATTGGGAAGCTTCCAGGCGTTTTCCCGTGAGCAGCATTTCCTCCCGCCGGGTGCCGGAGGCATTTAAATTAATGGCGGGCCAGAGTCGCAGCTCGGCCGCTTTACGGTCGAGAACCATTTCCATGTTCCCCGTGCCTTTGAATTCCTGGAAGATAAAATCGTCCATTTTACTGCCCGTCTCGATAAGAGCGGTTGCGACAATGGTCAGGCTGCCGCCTTCTTCACTGTTACGTGCGGCGGAAAAGAGCTGGCGCGGTTTTTCCAATGCCCGGCTGTCCAAGCCCCCTGTCATGGTGCGCCCCCCCTTGCCGGTAGCGGCATTGTAGGCGCGCGAAAGCCGTGTGATGGAATCGAGGAGAAAGACAACATCCTTGCCTGTCTCCACCAAGCGCTTGGCGCGTTCGATGGCAATCTCGGCCAAGCGGAGGTGGTTTTCTATTTCCTCATCGTTTGAAGATGCGTAGATTTCCGCATCCACCGTCCGCTTAAAATCGGTGACCTCTTCCGGGCGTTCGTCGACGAGCAGGACAATGAGGTGGCATTCCGGATGGTTCTGCCGGACGCCGCAGGCGATGTCGTGGAGCAGGGTTGTCTTGCCGGTCCGCGGGGGCGCCACAATGAGGCCGCGCGTCCCCTTGCCGAGGGGACAAAAAAGGTCCATGACGCGGGTGGTCAGTCTTCCGTCATCCGCCTCCAGAACGAGCTGTTCGTCCGGAGCAACCGTTGTCAATTGCTGGAATTTGAAGCGTTTCTTCCATTCGTCTATCGAGAGGCCGTCCACTTTGTCAATGAAGTGGATTTTCGGGTTGGGGTAGCGGTCATTGTGTTGCGCCTGAGCTTCGATGAAACTACCCTGTTTCAGGTTGAAGCGTTTGATCAACTCGCGTGGGAGGAAGGGGTCCGTGGGACTGGTTTTTCCGTTGCGGGCGGGGTCGAGAAGTTGACCGGTTTTATTCTGGAGAATTTCCAATATACCGGAGACGGGAACCTGCTGGTTCGGGTTATTGTCTTTTTGATCGTTGCTCATGAAGAATTCGGTAGCGTGGCGTGCGCACGGATGGAGTGCGCGGCCTTGGCAGGCGCCGTGGAAACGCCGGAAATTTTTCGGCAGAGGGGCTCGTATTACAGCTGTTCAACGGGGAACCGCCCATCAAATCCAAGTGCAAAATCCACCCGGGCTGGTGCTACGATGAACCAAGGCTAGAGTTGCCTGTAGGGAAGTGTCAATCTTTTTTCCTATTTCCCGCTCAAACATTGGGCGCTTGAATTTCAGGATATTGCCCGAGCTCGTTCAGACGTTCAGAATCCCCATCGCAG